>JAJYOS010000061.1 GCA_021796055.1 Bacteroidota bacterium | reverse complement strand
GCCGACCTCGTCGGGATTGTTCGTCGGGGGCGCGGCCTCCGTTGCGAAGATTACCGATTGCTGCGCGCCCGGTTTGTCCATTATGTAAATTACGGGCTTCTCCGGCATACTGACCTGTGCCACTTCGATCTTCGGCACATCTCCGGGTTTCCAGTTCTTGAACAGCTTCTCGAGCCTGGGCTTTATTTCCGCCATCGTCGTCGCGCCGACCACAATCAGCACGGCGTTGTTCGGCTTGATCCATATGTTGTGGAACTTCACCAGCTCTTGGCGTGTCATCTTGCCGACCGCCTCCTCCGTACCCGAGCCGGTAAACGAATTACCGTACGCGTGATTTTTGCCGTAGACCAGGCCCGGCAATATGCGCAGCGCCATTTGTGTCGGCTCGGCTTTCTCTCTCTTAATCCGCGCTATCGTCTGAGCCTGCAGTCTCTTAAGGTCAGCGTCGGGAAATGATGGATTCATTACAACGTCAGCGAAGAGATCGAGCGACGCGTCCAGGTTTGCTTTCAATGCCGACAGAGACGCGTACGAAACATCGAGACCGGAACCGGTGCCCAGATTCGCGCCGAGCATGGAGAGTTCATCGCTGATTGACAGAGCGTCTCTTGTCTTCGTTCCTTCGTCCAGCATGCTCATGGCCAGGTTCGCGGTTCCGGGAGCGGCATACTGGTCCGAGGCGAATCCGGCATTAAACTCCAGTCTGAGAGAAACCACCGGGATTGACGGCCGTTCCGCCAGGATTACCTTGAGGCCGTTGCTCAGTGTCGCGCGCTGTAGCCCGGGAAAATTTGCGGTCGGCGGTTCACCGACTGCCGGCATCGTTTTCCGCAGGGTGGAATCGGGAGCGAGCGTGGTGTACTGCGGGAAAGGCCGGACATACAATATGTATACTCCGTCCGACAGCCAGGACCTGGCGGAGTTCAGAATATCCGGCGCGGTCGCAGTCTCGATGCGCTTGAGAGTTACCTTGTAGTGGTCCGCATCGCCGGTGTAGACCAGGTTCTGGGCGAGGATGTCTGACTTGCCTCCGAACCCGCCGATCCGCTCAATGCCGCGGACAAACCCGGCGATATATTCTGTGCCGACTCGCTTCACTTCCTTGTCTGTCGGGCCGGCCTTCAGGAATTTCGACATCTCTTCGTCGATTGCATCCTCGACTTTTTGCGCGTCGCCTCCCGGCTTAACCGTCGCGACTATGTTGAACTGGCTCCCGATTTCCCTCGCATCCACGTATCCCCAGACATCGGTGGCAATCTGGTCGTCGTAGACCAGGCGCTTGTAGAGTCGGGAAGTTTTCCCCGACGTGAGGACCTTTGCGGCAAGATTAAGGTAGTCCGCGTCGGCGCTTCCCCATTGGGGAACGTTCCATACCATGTAGATTCTCGTCTGCGGCACACGGTCCTGCACTTCCTGGCGCTGTGTCCCGGTCCGTTTCGCGACCCAGACATTCTGTCTCGCGACCGGAGGCCCTGACGGGATATCTCCGAAGTATTTTTTCACTTTTTCGAAAGCGGTCGCGGCATCGACATCGCCGGCGATGACGAGGACCGCGTTTGCCGGTCCGTAGTACGACCTGAACCACTCTTTCACATCGTCGAGAGAGGCCGCGGTCAGATCATCCATGGAACCGATGACCGACCATGAATAGGGATGTCCTGCCGGATAAGTGCTCTTGATTGTGAGCTCATCTGCCACCGAATACGGCTGGTTCTCATATTGCCGCTTCTCGTTCTGCACGACCCCACGCTGTTCGTCAAGCTTCCCCTGTGTGATCGCGCCGAGGAGGTGACCCATGCGGTCGGACTCCATCCACAGCGCGAGTTCGAATGCGGAAGTCGGGACGTTCTGAAAATAGTTAGTGCGGTCCTCGCTCGTTGTTCCGTTCATGTCGGTCGCGCCGACACGCTCGAGCGCCTGGAAGTAATCGTCGTTGAAGTTCTCGCTTCCGTTGAACATCAAATGCTCGAAGAGGTGCGCGAAGCCGGTCTTCCCGGCCTTTTCGTTTTTCGAGCCGACGTGGTACCAGATGTTGACCGCGACGATGGGGGCTTTGTGGTCCTCATGAACGATCAAAGTCAGGCCATTGTCCAGGACGAATTTCGTGTACTTGATATCGACGTCGCCGGGTTTCGCCGTACTCCCTTTCGCCTGAACCGAAGAAAGGGAAGAGATCGCCGCGAAACAGATCGCCGCGAAAATTACGTACCGGAGTTTACGCATGCCTCAAGTCTCCTTAATAATGTTTGATATTCAGATTCTTGCGGCGTGAGTCTCTGATGAGACGGCAAGGCCGGTCTCCCACGAGTCCGGATAATCGATAGAAAGCTGGTTCTGCAGTAACTCCCCGATGCACGCCCGCGAGCTTCAATTTCGACAATTTCGGGCGCTAAAGCAAAAACCGGAAGACTGCTCATCGGGTTTCGAAGGGGTTCTGTGTTTATAATCTCTGCTTGATTAGCTGACATGGTTTCGCGAAATTCTATCACATTATAGGAAGGTTGGAGGCTATTCTTGTCGGAAGCTAAATATTGAGCCAGCTGTACCAGGCACTCGCACAATTAGTCGACGGGTGGCGGAAAGAAAACTACAAACGAATTGATTTTCCTGTAATAGGAGAAATCCTCGAGTGGGCGCGTGATCCTGACGGCTCCGGCTTCCGGCTCCGCCGTCCGCAGATCAGGGCTCTTGAGACTTACTGGTACCTCAGGCTGGTTGAAGACACTCCACATATTTTCAACCTCTATAAAAAACTCTTTCCTCCGGAAGATCCCGATCCGCTTCTTAAGGCGCTGAATATACCGGATGAGGCTTTCAAGAAATCGAAGTACAAACCCGACATGCTCTGGAAGAATATAGAAGAGAATGACGACTTCGTTTGGGAGTTTCAGCTCACGGCACTTCGCGAAACACTTACCCTGGATTATTCGAGTTACATCTTTGCACTTGCCATGGGTGCAGGCAAGACCGCACTCATAGGCGCCATATTTGCGACCGAATTCGGGATGGCGATCGAATATCCAAAAGGTCCCTTCGTGCAGAACGCGCTGGTCTTCGCTCCCGGCAAAACTATCATTGAGTCGCTGAGAGAACTGGCCGAGTTGCCGTACGACAGAATTCTTCCCGCGAGGTTGTATAAACATTTTGCGGCATCAGTGAAGCTCACTTTTACTAGAGACGGCGACTCGGATATACCGATAATCAAAAACAGCGTTTTCAATGTCGTAGTTACAAACACCGAGAAGATAAGGATTCAGAAGGAGTCCATCAGAAAATCGGACATCAGCAGCCTTTTTGCGCCGGCCCAGAAAGAGGATGAGGCAAAATCGGAGGTTGCAAACAGAAGGTTGCGCAAGATAGCCTCGCTTCCGCATCTTGCGATCTTTTCTGATGAAGCCCACCACACTTATGGACAGGCGCTCGACAGCGAACTGAAGAAAGTCAGGAAGACCGTCGATTACCTTCACAGGGAAAGCCCAAATCTGATATGCGTGGTCAACACCACCGGCACTCCGTATTACGGCAAGCAACTCCTGAAGGACGTTGTCGTCTGGTATGGTCTTTCGGAGGGAATAAACCAGGGAATCCTGAAGGACGTGTCGGGAAATATCTACGCATACGAATTCGATAACGATGTTCGAGCATATTTGAGTAACGTAATTAAAGATTTCTTCGCCGAATACGGACAGCACTCGCTCCCCGACGGGACTCCGGCCAAGCTCGCGATTTTCTTTCCTCAGACGAACGACGTGGAAGAACTTCGCCCCGTAGTTGAGACGGCACTCGCCTCCATCGATCTGCCGTCAACACTTATCCTCGAGCATCACACCAAGAACGAGAACAAAGCGGACTTTGATCGTTTCCGCTCCAAAGACTCGCCTCACAGAATCGCACTTCTCGTCGACAGGGGAGTGGAAGGCTGGAACGTCCCGGCTCTCTTCGCCTGTGCTCTTGCGCGCAAACTCAAAAGCAGCAACAATTTTGTCCTACAGGCGGCCTCGAGATGTCTGAGGCAGGTGACGGGCAATACGAAGAAAGCGCGTATCTACCTTTCGATGGACAACCGCTCAATACTCGACAAGCAGCTTCAGGAAACGTACGGCGAAACACTCGACGACCTTAACCACTCCCGCACGAACAGCAGGTACACGAAAATTGTATTGAGAAAACTTGAGATCGATCCCATTTATGTTAAGCAGATCATTCGCACGGTCGTGCCGGTAGAAAGAGAAGTCAGAGAAATCAGGCTGACTAAACCCCGTACCGTGCCAGGATCGAAAGTACTTAGGAAGAAGTATGCGCTGAGCGAACAGGCATCGTCAAAGGAAGTGATGGCAGAAACCGGTGACGTCGAGGAGGTTGCTTCCACTCTCGAAAATACCGACGTCTACACGGCGGCGGTAGATTTAGCGTCCACTTACCGGCTTGATGTCTGGTCTTTGCGCGATGAGCTGAAAAGGATTTACGGCGAATCCGACATAACGCACGCGGACATCGATGACCTGAGAAGACAGATCGAAGCCCAGTTCGGGCAGTACGAACTAAAAGAAGAAACAGTCGAGAGCGGACTCGCTCTTGTAAAACTGGACGGGTTCAAGAAAGAAGAAGACGAAACGGGAAACGACATTTATGTCGCCGATATCTCCTACCCGATAACAAGGGAACATCTTCTCCAGCATTTCGAAAAATGGCAGTCGACGACAGGCACATTCGGATTTCATTACACACCGTACAACTTCGACTCAAACCCGGAATTCAATTTCTTCGAAACCATCCTTCGCGATATAAACGCCGATCCGTCCGAGATCGAAGACATTTACTTCACCGGCGCCATTACCGACCCGAAGAAGACAGATTTTTACATAGAATATGTCGGGGAAGATGCGGCCTGGCACAGGTACACGCCCGACTTCGTAATCAGGAAGAAGAGCGGCAAGTGCCTCATCGTGGAAATTAAAGACGCCCGCTTCAGGGAAGGTGTGGAGAACGACATTGCAGGGAGTGGAAGTGAGAAGAAACCCACCACCCTTGAAGGAAGAAAGGCAATAGCGTTGAAGGCCCTCGCCGGACTCAACCCTGACAAGCTCAAATATGAGATCGCCTACGCCGCGTCAGACGTCATCAGCTCTGAGCAGATAAAAATCGCTAAGGAAGAGTTGGGGAAGTTATAGTTGGAAGAAACGATCATTCCGCGAATACGGAAGTCAATCGAAAACGCCCGACGCAATGGCGGTAAGTTCCGTTTCTCAGCAAGGGAGTCTCCAAATGAAGCCAGGTGTATTTACGCAGTTATATGTCCACGTGGTATTTTCACCGAAATACCGTGAACGTCTTCTGGCAAAAGAAATTCGTGGCGAGATATTCAGCTACATGAGCGGCATTCTGACCAACAGGGGACACAAGTCAATCATAATAAACGGGATGGCCGACCACGCGCACATTCTCTTCGGCGAAAATCCGAATGATAAATTGTCGGACCTTGTTGGATGCATCAAAAGAGAATCTTCGGTCTTTATAAATGGAAAGGGCTGGTTTCGAGGGAGTTTTCACTGGCAGGATGGATATGGTGCTTTTTCTTACGGCCGCTCGCAGTTGGATACCGTCTATAAATACATCGCAAATCAGGAAGAGCATCACAGGATAAGAACCTTCAGGGAAGAATACACGGAACTGCTCAACGCATTTGCAATTAAATACGATGATAAATATCTGTTTGAATTTTTTTGATGATGCTGATGAATCGCGAATTGTCGGACAGCCATGACAATAAATCCTCTACGAGGATTTGGCCGGCGGCCGGTGGTCGTATTTACAAGAATGCAACCACTACGAGGTTCCGTGCCGTTCGTTGGATGGCGGCCTTCAGGATGAACGCTCCACTTGGCTACGAAAATCGTGGCGACGTCGTAGACGTCGGATTGTTGTAGATCAATGGACTTCATGCACCGAAAATACCATGGCGACGTCGTAGACGTCGGATTGTTGTAGATTAATGAAAGAAGGAAACATAAATCCTTGAAGAGGATTGACAAAAACTTAAAAGGCAGAAGACGTCGTAGACGTCGAATTACTGTAGATCGACGAACGAAGAAAACATAAATCCTCGCAGAGGATTCATAAAATCTAACTCAAGTTAGGATTGAAATGATGGCGAAGAAGAAATCCTCAGCCAAACCAAAACCTGATCGCCGGAGAACACCTGCAAAAGGAAAAAGGGCGATTAAGGAAGTCAAAGAGCAATCGGTAACCGTTGCTCCCGCGAAAGGCCGCCCTATGCTTACTTGGGTGAGCAAACACGCACTTCGGCAGGTCACAGCTTTTCCCGCGCAACACATCGAGACTTTCGCTCCCCCCGGGTCGGAAAAAGCCAGATGGTCCGATTGGCCGAAAGAATATCCTCAGGGCGGACTCCTCTTTCACGGCGACAACAAGGAAGTGCTCGCGCACCTTCTAGCGAATGGGTTCCGCGGGAAAGTGAAACTGATTTATATCGATCCGCCATTCGAAAGCGGAGCCGATTACGTCCGACAGGTCTCCTTGCGAGGAAATAGCATTGATAAGAAGATTGACGGAGAGGGATATACCCTGGGTGAACAGCTTCAGTACACAGACATTTGGAAGCGAGACAGTTATCTGCAATTCATGTACGAGAGACTCGGCCTCCTATCTGAACTCCTTGCCCAAGACGGTGCGATATATGTCCACATGGATTGGCGGCGTGGCCACTATGTGAAGCTCTTGATGGATGAGCTTTTTGGGGAGCATTCCTATATCAGGGAGATTATATGGCGAATCGGATGGGTATCGGGATACAAATCAGCTGCAAACAACTGGATCCGAAACCACGAAACTATTTTTTTCTACGCAAAGGACCCAAGTCGCTTCACGTTCAACAAAATCTATGTACCCTATCCACCCGATTACGAACGTTGGGGAGGAAGGGAGAAAGGACAAGGGCTTCCAGTTGAAGATGTTTGGGGAGTCTTCCCTCAGGAGGGTGTTACGTCTCTCCAAGTCGTGAGTTATTCTTCAGAATCGACTGATTATCCAACGCAGAAACCTGAAGGTCTACTGGACAGGATCATAGTCGGTACTTCAAATCCTGGTGACATTGTTGTCGATTGTTTTATAGGATCTGGCACAGCAGCAGCGTCAGCGCAAAGGTTAGGCCGTCGCTGGATCGGCTGCGACATAAACAAAGGAGCGATACAGACAACGAGCAAGAGACTGCAAGGCATAATTCTCGATCAAATTGATAAGCAGAAGAAAGAGGCCAAGCAACAGAAGCTGGACTTCAAAGAAGGCGAGAATAACGCTAAGGAGCCTGTGCCTGCACAGTTGTCCTTTCAGGTCTACCGTGTAAATGACTATGACCTGCAGATTCAGCATAACGAAGCTGTAAACCTTGCCTGCGAGCATATCGGTGTACAGCGTACTCACAACGATTCTTTCTTCGACGGCGTGCAAGGGAAGCGGCTTGTCAAGATCGTCCCGTTCAATCATCCGCTTTCGCCTCTCGACCTGGAGCAGATCAAAAACGAACTGAAGGTGCGCCCAGACGAGAACCGCGACGTCCTTGTGGTAGCACTGGGAAAGGAGCTTGCCTCAGATGCATGGCTTGAAGAGTGGAACCGGATGCGGCGCAAGGGCGATGTCCCGAACAAGATCGATGTCATTGAGCTCCGAACAGATCCGAAATACGGCAAGTTCATCGAGCACAAGCCCGCCGGCGCAAGGGTGAAATTCGCCCGGAAGGGCGCTAACATTTCGGTCGAGATCGAAGATTTCATTTCTCCGACGATTATTGAGCGTCTCAGCCAGCAGAATGGAGTCGTGCAACCCCGGGTGAAGGACTGGCGAAGCATGGTTGACTGTGTTATGATAGATCCGGCATACGACGGCAAGGTATTCAACGTCGCGATGTCTGACGTCCCAGAGAAGAAAGACGATTTTGTGCAAGGGAAGTATGAACTTCCAGTGGCCAGCAAAAAGACCAGGATCGCTGTGAAGATTATTGATATGCTCGGAGAAGAAGTGGTGGAAGTGAAGGAGGTGTAATTCGCTCGCTTGGATTGTTCTAATGCCCGAATGTCGATATAATGCAGGTGGATTCGACTTCTGACTACGGCTTTAAAAACGCGATTTTCACAAAGAACACCCTATGACAAAGACCTCCAAAACCAAAAAAAAAGCTCCGACCGTTTTCCCGCATCTTCGCAAAGCTCCGATTGCTGAGGCCGTTATCGAGGTCAGGGGGCCTCTTGGTGTGGAATGGAATGAGGAAGCTGTTCTAATAGGCATGCGCGAATCAGGAGACAAATATCCAGTTCATCATTCTCTGCAGGGTTTTCAGGGACAATGGCAGCTGACAGCCGGAAGTGAACCGAGGATGGAGACAAAGAACCTGGGTTCCAGAGGCCTGAGATTCGAGAGTCAGGACGGTCTCGACGTTGCGCTGCTGACGGCCGATCTCTTTTCCATTAGTCGTCTTCAACCTTACCAAACATGGGATACTTTTGTTTCAGATGCTATCAATGTTTGGAAAATCTACAAACAACTCCTTCAACAAAATGACATCACGAGGCTTGGAGTCCGCTTCATAAACCGTATCCCCCTTGCCGAGGAGAAGATAAAGATTGAGACGCACTTCAAGAACTTCCCGGGCGCAGTGCCCGGCCACGATCCCGACAGGCTAATGTTTCTCCATCAGGATATGATTTCAATCCCTGAAGGGAGCATTAAGGCGAATATCATAAAGACGGTGCAACCCGGTTCCCCAGCCGATCCAAGATTCGCACTGATACTTGATATCGATGTGTTTGATGAGAGCCGCTTTGCTGCCGATGAAGGGGCCCTGAAAGAGAAACTTCAACGGATCCATCACTGGAAGAATTGGATTTTCTTCAATACTATTACGAAAAGTCTAGTGGAGAAGTTTTCATGAAGAAGACACCCCGTTATCAGGTCTTTGTGGTTTCTTTGATGGTGGGAACTGGAGGTGTCGGTGCGATTGCGGACGACATTTCGAGGAAGAGAAGGGATATATACGAGTATCAGGTTGAGAGACCGGCGGCCTATTTTCCAATACTCCAACAAGTTCTGCCTGAATTGGAGGAAGTTGTTGCTGAGACATCCTCTCCGAATTGGAATGGGTATGGTGCGTTGCCGGTCACTGTACAATCGCTCGACGAGGCGAAAAGATTCATCAGTATGCTTCCGGGCTCAACGCCCATACCGAATATCAGTGCCTCACCCAGCGGTCAGGTTACACTTGAATGGTACCGCGCACCCAAGCAAACTCTTTTGATAAGTGTTAACCCGAGCGGCAAGCTTCACTTTTCCGCGCTCGTGGGTAATGAGGAAAGTTTCGGAACCAGGGAGTTTCTGGATAGGCCGCCGGAAGACATAACGAGGCTTATCCATGAGGTCATGGCTTCGAACGGACACGGAGAGGACAGTGCCGTCTTCGGTAGGTGAGGATGAGCTCCTTGCTAGATTCATACTTTTCAAAAGGCATTTCCGTCGCATTGACAACACCATCAAACCCGAGGCTCTGGTTCCGGCACCCCGGATTCAACTTTCCGTGACTCGGCACCTGGGCTTGACTCCCAGACAGATTTGGGAAGCTGGATGTGAAGTCGTGCGAGTAAGGCAACTCCAGGTCCCCGGAGCGGCGCTCCATGGTAGAACCGACATTTTGGCAAGTGACGCTCGTAGTTTGCTGCTTGAAGTAAATCCAGATGAGCCCCCTCTTAATCATGCCAACATCGAACCGTGGCCTTCAGATGAAGCGGCTCAATTGAACATTGCTCAGAAGTTGGTCGCACGAAACAGCGTCTTCATCCCGAAGCCGGAAGAGATTGATTGCTCACCTCACCGGGAGAGTTCGGAAAGTTAAATTCCGCCAACATGGAGAGTCAACCCGCGCTTAAGCCCAGCCAACCAAAGAAGACCTCGCGAGGCCTCGTTCTCTGAGAGAGAATTAATGGATTCTTCGGGTGTCCGTCCGCACCGATGACGAACGGACTCCATCAATATGCCATTCTTCTTCTTTAGACACCTTTTGCTACTATATGGCCTGCCCTTAGCATCCACCCTGGATTTTCCTCTTGATAATCGTTTTCACAGGCTTGTTCTTCGCGTCGGCGATCATCTTGAGAATCGTAACCCGCGCGCTTTCGCGAAAGTCCTTCACGTCCGCGTCCCAGCGCGAGCCGGTCGGAACAAAGGTCGCCGAGTCGAGAATTGTGTTTTGAAAAGCGCTGATCCCGCCGCGGAGAACTGCGAGGTTTTCGTAGCCCAGCTCATGGAGAAGGTAATAGGCTGTCCTCTCGTCGGCTTCATTGTCTCCGACCACGACTTTCTTCACGTGTCTCTGCGAGAACGCGGCGATCCAGTCTTTACCGAAGAAGTCGCTACGTTGAACGTTATAGGAGCCGGGAAGTGAAAGCTTCGCGAACTCAGCAGGCGTCCGGATGTCTATGACCTTCACGTTCGGCTCGCGGTCGACGATGCGAAAAGCGAGCTCGTCAACTGCCATCGTGTCCACCGGATGAACAGCGGCATAGGCCGGGTCGGTTACTTTGTCTATCAGGCTCGTCTTGTGACCCGGCATAAAAATGAAGATGACTCCCAACACCACGGCGAAAGTCCCGGCGGCCGCGTGCTTGAGCGGCTTGAACTGCAGCGACGGAGCCGAGTCCTTGTTGACGCGTTTCTCTATTATTGTCGTTACGGCGAACGCCACGACCGCGACGGCTATGAGGAGGAACGCGAAGAGTCCCTGCGACATGCCGAGCGAATCGAATACCTTGACCGCGCCGAGCGAGGTCGACGTGTAGAAATTCTCGTAGAGCGGGAAGAGCTCACCGAAAACTAGTACGCCGAGGAGCCCGCCGCCGACGAAGAACATCGCGTCGACCTTTCCTATCGCGGCCGCGCATACGCTCGTACCGGGGCAATAGCCGCCCAGTATGAAGCCGACGCCCATAATCACACCGCCCACTATCGCGGGGACGAGCCACGTGGGGTTGACGTAGATTATGTCGGTGTCGAGCAACCCGTAGTGGCCGAGTATTAAAATGCCGCTCATCGCGGTGACCGCTGCCGTGAAGAATACACGGAGCACGGTGAAGTCATAGCCGTAGAAAACCCCGGCGAGCCTTCTCGACGACGAGAAGCCGGCCTGCTCGAGAACGAAGCCGAAGGCTATGCCGAGGAGCAGCGCGACTACGAGATTCAGTTGATCCGAAATCAGATCAGGTACGAATGGTCCCATGATTACACCTCTCCTCTCATAACCATAATTTCCGGCCGAAGTACGCGACAAGGTACCCGCTGCCGAAGATTGACAACATTGCTATAAAACCCGCCGTCGACAGGACGGCCATGCCGCTCAGAGCCGCACCGCTGGTGCAGCCGCGCGTGAACTGCGCGCCGAGTCCGAACAGCGCTCCGCCGAGAACGGCGAAAACCCAGCGCGTCTTTGGTTTTATTCCGGGTCCCTTCTCGGTCACGAATTTCAGCCGGTCGGAGACCAGTCCCGAGATGAACCCGCCGATGAGAACGCCGACGATCTCGAATACGAGCCACGACTTCAGCGGATTGTCCTTGCCGGGTCCGGCGTAATTACCGAAGAACGGGTTTGCCTCAGTGTGTTTGGGCGCGACGGCATCGGAGATCGCGACCGTAAAATCCTTGATCGCCCCGCTGGCACCGAGCCCGCGGCCCGTTATGAAAATTGTTGCCAGCAATACGAGTCCGAGAAAAAAGCCGGCAAGATACGGATTCATATATTTAGTGTTCATTTTGCAACCTCACCTATTTGGGGTGTACCGACTTCAACCTTTTGAATTTCTTTCTCGTCTTTTTCAGGCACTTCCTCGTATCCGGTTATCATCGCCTTCAGATTCGACGTTACGGTTTGTCCCGTTGTAATGAGGTAGAGATGCGCGATAAAGAAAGTGACGAGGAGGAATGCGCCGATCGTATGGAGTACCGCCACGTTTTGCAGCCCGCTGATGTTTAATCCGAGGACTTCGTTCCGCTGCGGGTAGCGGTAGAACATGTAGATCAGCCCGGTGACCACCATCGTCGGTATGATTAGCGCCTTGAGGCCGGCGTAGACGAGCTTCTGAAGCGGGTTCAACTTGCTGAGAACCGTTTTTTTTGTCGGGTGCGGCGCGTTCCTGAATATCCCGAAGATGTAGTAATCTGCCTGCGAGCGCATGTTTTTCCAGGTGGGGAGGTACTGCCGCCACTCGCCCTTCGTGAAATGCCAGAAGATGGCGAACGCTATCAGTATTATGAAGCTCCAAGCAGCGATCTCGTGATACTGCACCGCGTTTTCGTAACCGAAGAACGTGAAGGCGCCGTGGATTTCAAATCCTGTTACGCCGAGGAAAATTATGAGAAGTGCCTGCATCCAGTGCCAGAACCTCTCGAACCTGTGATATATGTATTCTTTTTTCATTTCAGACGTTCCTTTTCCTTTTGCGGCTGACGACGAGTCGTGCGCCGCCGTGCATGAAAACCCCGCCGAGCGTGATCGCCATGAGTCCCACCCCGATTCTCTCAACCCACGGATTGTAATCGCGCCCCGGCATGTAGAACCCGCCGACATCGGCGAGGCGCCCGTCGTTACGCGTGTGGCATTCGCCGCACTGTACTGCTTCTTCCTTCGGCGATACCATGTGGTTTATCGGCCAGTACATCCTCGTCTCGGTGAAACCGTAATGACCGCTGTACGGAAGATTGACTGCCTTCATCCCGACTTCGGCGGCGCGCTCCCAGTTGAAATCGCCCCAGAAGCCGCCGTCACCTTTTTTCGCCGAGTAAAGCTTCGGCTGTATCAGATAATCGTTCTGAGTGTCATAGATTTGTTTGGCTATGTGAATCTTTACCGGATAGATCTTGGAATCGGGGTCGTTGTAGCTTCCCATCAGGTGGTTCATGTCGAGCGGCTTCGAGGGATCGAACCTGTCGCCGAGAAGGTAGTGGGTCGCCGTTCCGTTGAACCAAACGTAACTCGGTTTCACATCCTTTTCCCATTTGAACGCGCCCTTGATGGACATATAAATGTCCGTCCCATTTGAATCCTTGAGTTCAAACGGTTTGCCGTCCTTCAGTTTGCCGGCTTTCGACCAGTCCCAGAACATTTTCGTCGGATTGACCTTGGCGTATTCGGGTATATGGCAGGTCTGGCATGCGACTTTGAGCGTGTGGTCGTTAAGCACGTTGTCCTTGTGCGGCAGGGAGCCGTGGCAGGTTTCGCACTGGACCCGGTTGCGGTTCATCGAGGAGACGGAATACATCTTTCCGAGCATCTGATGCTTCTGCGCGGTGTGGCAGTCGACGCACTGCATGTTGACGCCGTCGTCAGCCATATGAACGTCGACTTCGCGTGTCGGATCGAACAACGCCTCTTCCAGGTCGCCGTGCTTCACGTTGTTCCCGCCGCCGCCGAAGAAGTGGCAGGCACCGCAGTCAGATCGTGTCGGCTTACCGACGTGCTGAGCTACGTAGGTTAAGTTGACCGACGTGTCCGGCATGCCGGCGCCCTCGTTCATCTTGGCATAGGTACCGCTGTTGTCATGGCATGCGAGGCAATCGACATCGAGCGAGTCGCTGAAGTACGCCTTGGTGTCGGCGTAGCCGTAACCGGCATGGCACCGTGTGCAGCTTTGCTCGTTGGTCGTGATGCCGATGCAGAAGTTGTTGAGTATGTTCCTTTTGCCGATCGCTCTTATTCCTTTGCCGACGATGTATTCTGTCCGTTCAAATTGCCAGTGGTTTGAGTGCATGACTTCCGCTGCGCGTCCGTTGTGGCAGGAGATGCATGCCGCGGTTACGTCCTGCGGGCGCTTGAATTTCTTTTTGAGTTCGGGGAACAAGGAGTGATCAACAGATGGTTTCCTTTTCGCGGAGTACTCTTCCT
>JAJYOS010000620.1 GCA_021796055.1 Bacteroidota bacterium | reverse complement strand
TTCTGCTTCATCACCTCAACGCTCTGGTAGATGCGTATGAGCTGACCGGTGACGTTCGCTTATTATCATACGCAAAGAAGGCCGGTGACTGGTGGTGCGGTTTAAAGATTATCGACAAGCCCCGGCTTCGAGGGTTGATAATGGCTATTCACGGCGATTATGTCGGTGACTATATAGTGTTTTCGACAATTTCCGACGGCACGCCGGGCTTATTTAAATTGTACCATGTGACTGGCGATGAGAAGTATGCGGACGTCCCAACCGGGGCAGGCAAGTGGCTTTTGAAAAACACCTACATTCCGGATCGTGGGATGTTTTACGACGCGATCAATGCGAAGACTGGTGAGGTGATGAAGCAGAACAGTCCCTTTTGGCCAGATAAGAAGAGTCAAACGTTGGAAGATGTCGCCCGGCCAAATAACGAAGGCTCACTCTTCCTGGAGATGTACCGGTACACGAAGGATGAAGAGTACAAAAAGGTCTTTCTCGAAATCTGTAACAGCCTTGTGGAGAAACAGGGGCCCCAGGGGCTGTGGATGCAATTTACGCCCAATAAAATGGAGGACGGTTCGTTCCATCCCCGTTTTAACCTTTGGTACGCGGAATCTCTTTTGAACGGATATGACCTCACACACGATACCAAATATCTAGAGGCCGCAAAGAGAACGCTGGAGACTTACCGGAAAGCTCAGCAGAATGACGGCACGATTTATTACAAGAATTATCTCGACGGCAGATTCGATAAGAGCTCCGTCGCCGGATCCGCGGTAGCTTTTGCCGGCCTTCTCTGGATAAGAATGGTGAAGTACGGGGCGGGCGACGATTTCAAAGAGAACATCGAAAAGGCCTACAAATGGATCTCCAGAAATCGCTATTCGACCACACATCCCGACAACAACCTTCGTGGTGGCGAGATAGATTTCACGTTGAAAAATAAAAATGGAAGAATATGGCTTACTCAAAGAGACCTTGGGACAACGTTCAGCCTGAGATTCCTTGTCGATTACTACAGATACAAGTTTGAATGAAATTCTGAATTAGCAGCGAGCCCGTGCTTGATTTGCGATTCTAAAATGTGGGAGAGCAAAATGCTTGCAGAGCGCACATTTGGCAAACTGAAGGTTCTCACGACAGAAAGCAGAAAGGAACTCGGGGAGCTTGCGGCCAGGAGTATCGAGCTCAAGATCAATGAGCTTCTTCAGCATAAGCGTGAGATAAGAATGGTTTTTGCGGCTGCCCCTTCTCAGGACGAAATGCTGGCCAGTCTGACCGCGAGCGGCAAAATCGAGTGGGATCGCATTACTGTTTTTCATATGGATGAGTATATCGGATTGCCAAAAGAGGCGCCGCAACTGTTTCAGGAATATCTGAACCTGCGCCTCTTTTCAAAAGTGCCATTCCGAAAGGTTCATCTGATAGACTCCGAGACGGCGAATGTCCTCGAAGAATGCAGAAGATACACCGAACTAATCAGCGCGGCCCCGATTGACATCATTTGTATGGGGATTGGAGAAAACGGACATATAGCTTTCAATGATCCCGGAGTCGCCGACTTTGAAGACAGGGAAGTCTTTAAGATCGCAAAGCTTGATGGGATTTGCCGCAGACAACAGGTGAATGACGGCTGCTTCCATGATATCAGATCGGTTCCCAGATATGCCTATACTCTGACCGTCCCCACATTGTTTTCTGCGAGCCACCTGTTTGTTAGCGTCCCCGGGATCAGGAAAGCTGAGGCTGTCCGGAAGACACTAACGGACGTCATAAGCGACAAATGTCCGTCTACAATTCTCAGGCGCCATCCTGATGCGACTCTATTCCTGGATCAGGAATCAAGCTCGTCGATGGATTCGGAAGACTAATGACCCGCAAAATTACCGAAGTCGGCGAGTCCCATAATTCGGTCACACTTGCGGGCGTAAGTTCAATTACGGTGCTCATCACCTGCATCCGGGTTTTGTCTCACCCTCTAGCCTCATTCGCGCAAAACCTGGTTTCCTTGAAGATCACCGACAATCTCCGATTTCTTTGAACCGGCTCTCCAAGAAGCCTGCGATACGCCCCACTCCAAAGGATTAATCCCTTTGGCCGATTTTATCAATGAATCTGCTCCTGTATTTTGGCTGTTGACGAAAAGCGAATCCGGAAGTCCGCGGTTCCTTGCAGAGGACCCCTGAATCGGACAGAGAATGAGAGGAGAGGAATAAGAGTTCTTAATGAATCCCTTTCCTCGACCCGACGGATATCGATCTAAAAATAAAGTTAGGACCTGATATCAAGCGTAAACTCCATATCGGAATTATCGACCT
Source organism: Bacteroidota bacterium (assembly GCA_021796055.1). The sequence continues at coordinate 1,016 of JAJYOS010000620.1, read as the reverse complement.
CGTGACCAAGGGGCCGACAAAAGCGTTGTGGGCTCGCGTGATGAACGCGAACTTCGCGAGCATCATGCCTCAGGTGCTTGGAGTATGGTGCGAAGAACTCGGCCATGACGTTACCCTCGTATGTTACACCGGTTTTGAGAATCTCGTGGACGAACTTCCGCAGGACGTCGATGTCGTGTTTATCGGCGCCTTCAGCGAAGCGGGGCAAACGTCTTACGCGCTGAGTAATCTTTTCAGGTCGCGGGGCGCGATCACGGTTCTCGGCGGCCCGCACGCGCGCTGCTATCCGCAGGACGCGCAGAAATATTTCGACTACGTCGTCGGCCTGACGGATAAGAATGTGATTGAGGAAGTCCTCAATGATTGTTCGCAACACCGGCCCTTAGGCCTGTACTTTACCGCGAAGCAGCAGCCCGCTTCGATACCGGGAGTACAGGAGCGCTGGAAATTTATCGAGGCGACGCTTAAGAAGGCGCCGCTAATAAAAATGGTTCCGATGATCGGAAGCCTGGGATGCCCCTATACCTGCAGCTTCTGCATAGATTCAGTCATACCCTACCAACCCCTCGATTTCGGGCTGATGAGGGAAGATCTCTCATTCTTACTGAAAAAATTTAGACGCCCGCTCGTCGGGTGGCACGATCCCAACTTCGGGATCAGGTTCGACGATTACATGAACGCGATCGAGGAGGCTGTGCCGCCTGACAGCATAGACTTCATAGCCGAAAGCAGTTTGTCGCTGTTATCCGAGCCGCATCTCAAGAAACTCAAGCGCAACGGATTCAAAGCCATCCTTCCCGGAATCGAGTCGTGGTACGAACTCGGAGGCAAGTCTAGGACGAACGGAATAGCAGGCATGACTAAAGTCAGACAGGTGTCCGAGCACGTCAACATGATCCTGCGCTACATCCCTTACATACAGACCAATTTCGTGCTGGGTCTCGAAACGGACGAGGGACCGGAGCCGTTCGAACTGACAAAAAAGTTTCTTGATCTGACGCCAGGCGCTTTCCCCG
>JAJYOS010000619.1 GCA_021796055.1 Bacteroidota bacterium | reverse complement strand
GGTCTGACAAACAAGCACAACGATGACAGTACCTGGACAGATTCTCATGGATCGGCTGGTAATTCACGGGACATTCAATGCGGGTTAGTATCTTCCACGTTATCCGGGTTTCACCCTCTTCGCAATGACCGTTCCGTGACTATCGGGAAGCGATCTATCCTCAGGGATTGAAGATAGTATCTGCGGCGTGGCGTTTTTACACGCAGACCGTCTTTCAGCCAACCGGGCGCTTCTCAGCGCGCCTAGTCCGGAAGTTATTTGATCGGAATCTGCAACGACCTCACGGCAAGTTCGATCACGAAAGCCTTCATCTCAGGGCTGCTGAGCGGAAGGTCCAATGGCTTTGGCAATGTGCCGCAGTTGAAATTCTTGAAGTGCGTTTCGCACGGCTTTTGGAGATACAGCGACAGCCGGCTGAAGCCTATCGGAAGCGCCTCAAGCATCCACCACGCAATCCAACCGTTGATTATCGGATACGGGTCGTACTTTATCATGTGAAATTTCTCGAATCTCTTCTGGAAGGCTCCGAGCAAACCTTCAAGCCTGCAGAACGTCTGCTGATCGATCCTCTCTTGAAGACGCCTGGCAAAACTCTCTTGGGAGTCCAGAACAATCTGTTTCATCCTCTTGTCTTTGAATATTACCAGGTAATCTTCGATTTTGCACGAACCGTTATTCACATAACCATTGATTGCACCCATCATCAATTTTCGCAAATCCGGACAATGGTATAGTTCGTCCTTCAATTGCCTGTCATAGAAGGTCCTGGTGAAGTTGTGGAGTGTGGCAGAATAAGGGAAAACGGTTTTCAGCGCGTCCTCAACCGCTTTGAATCCGTATGACATGAAGGTCGGGCAGACAATTCCCCTGCAATTCATCCGATCCAGCAACGCTGTCCACATTTCTTCCGATTCACTCTCACCGATTTCATAACCGAGCACCACGGTGGATAAGGCGTCTACCGCAAGGGCAAGATACATCGAATGCTCCGTCGCATCACCGGCGTTGGCTTTGAATTTCCTTCCGACGAGGTGGATCAGGCGTGATTCATGTTTCGGGGTACAGGCATCGAGATATTCTTCCCATGAAGAACACCCGCACAAATATTCCCTGATTTTCTGGTTGATCCTGATGGGAGAACTGCGATAGGCCGAACGGAGATCTCTATAAGTAGAACCGGTCAGATACGCTTCCGCCAACTCACCGAAATCAGGGCAACATTTGTCATGGCCACTCCCAACCCATGTCTTCTTGCAGGAGATGCATCGGTATCGAAGATTATTAGCGGAGGTTTTTCCGTGCCTTACCACCTTTGAGCTGTGACAAAAAGGACAGACTAAATTCGTCTGAGTACCAAAGCATGTGGTTGATAGTTGCGGGGTCATGGATTTTCACCTGATTAAGCCAGATTGGGTTTTCTTGCCCCAAACGGTCCCCTGTCAATTGCGGTAATTGTCCTTTGTTTTGCGGCAGAAGTCCCACAATGCGCAACAGAGGTCCGATGAACTTCGGGTAACTAATTCCGTTTTGCACTTTTTGCGCCTTTCACTTTTGCCATCTGCATTAAGTCCAATCTCCGTGCCGCGAGTTGAACATAGAAATTCTTCACCGAAGAATTCCTATTCCACGACGCCGTGTGTTGAATTGCAAAACACGGGTATGTAAGACATCTCTACGATTGATGGGCGTGCGCGGTTGAGTTGGGGGCGCCAGGAAAATTCAGGAGTAGGCTGGGAGGTAAGCCGGGGAGATATTCCTTCTGTTGTGAAGTGAGGTTGTCTCGAAAGTGTCATTTCGAGGAGCCCCGCTTCAGGCGGGATAAACTGCGCGACGAGAAATCTACTTTGGTAAACTAGGGAAGAAGATTTCTCTCCCGACAAGGTCGGGATCGAAATGACATCGCGCTTTTTACACAGTCTCACGTGCAAACAACAGTAGCTGATGAGAACCACACTCAGGACCCCGCCCGAGCAGCGGCCCAACAAGAGATTAGAATGTCGAAAAAAACTGTCCGGATGGAAATGAGTTGAGACGATCAGGCCACGCGATTCGCTGCCTCAAAGCAGCGATCACCTCTTGCTTGACCCAACATCGGGAAGTACCACGTTATCAAAGTGCGGCATACGAATGTCCCATTTCATTCCAGCTCTCAATTCCGGCGGGATCCCCAATCTGTGGCAGGTCGGACACTGAGCCAGGTTCGGTTTGTCTTTGACATTCTTCGATTCAACCGTATGACACGACACGCAAAGTCTGTGCATGGCATCCGTATATGACAGTATGTAATACTCCTTTGCAGCACTTTGTCCATTTGGCGAGAACTTGTACGAGGGATGACATGCAGTGCACTTCTTTGCAGATTCTGCACTCCGAGTAACTCCGGGCGTGTGGCAATCTTCGCATTTGAGATTGGCCCCTTCGTTCGAAGAATGCCAATCATGTCTGAAGAAGTCCACTTCCGCGTACATGCTAGCATGACATTCCCAGCAGTTGCTCAACTTCTCTCCAGGAATGGCCAGGTGATGACAGACTGAGCAGCTGTCCTTGCCGATGCGCGAGATATGGCCCTGGTGCGAAAAATCGACGAACTGGTCGTCCCTATTGCCGTTGATGCAGAGAGTGTCGCACAGGGAGTCCACTGCGGTAGCAGGACTGACCCTTACGTTTTCTATGCCTTCCGCGTGGAGCTTCCTCCCCGGCATGAAAGCCATACCGACTGCGAAGCTCAAAGCAAAAGCGAGCGTATGCTTCGTCAAAGATGCAATGTTAGGAGTCCCAAGCCAGGTCCTGGACGAGTAATCAAATGATGGAGGCGTATGAGGTTCAGACTCAGGATCCTCCGGACGAATATCCCAAACATGGAAGTTCTCAATCGCAAACAGAAGCACCAATACGGCTGCGGAGACGACTCCGAGACTTATTGCAATTTCCATCCAGGATGGCGTGTAGGAGGCTGCGGAATCAAGCATCGCCAGTCCGCCCACATCGATCCTATTGAGAACCATTCCTATCACGACCATTGACGAGCCTATCCACTGGACTTTGTTGTCCCGACGATATTTCGGGACGAAGAATAATGCCGCGGGAATGATTGTCGACACCAGGACTTCAACTATAAAGAGATTGCTCTGCCAGTTCCCGCTGAAGATAAGGCCGAGCTTTCCGGACGCCGCTATGTCGGTCATCTTGGCAACAAAGTATATAGCAAGGACCCATGCCGCCGCGCTGCAAAGCTTGGACACGAGGTGAGTTTCCGGCTCACGGCGGTAGAGCCAGTGCGATGCGAGGCTTTCAAAGGCTACCATCATCAAGCCAAGGGCGACGGCCGAAG
>JAJYOS010000060.1 GCA_021796055.1 Bacteroidota bacterium | reverse complement strand
CCTTTTGGATCGCCGCATCAAAAACCATTTTGCTGGCCCGCCAAATATCCGGCCCGGTTCCGTCCCCCTCGATGAATGGAATGATTGGATTGTCCGGCACGACAAGCTTCCCGTCAACAATCCGGATCTTCTCGCCCTTCGTGGGTTCTGATAATCTTTCGTAAGGATTCATTTTCGTTCTCCTGATTTATCGTTCACTTCTATCTTGCCGCGAATAATGCTCGCGTATTCTGCCATTTGCTCAGGGGACTCGTAAACTTTCAACTGTGGTCTTATCTTCAGACCGTCGCCGTCGTAACGGGGCGCCACATGGAAATGGAAATGGAAAACGGACTGTCCAGCCGCCGGCCCGTTATTATTAAAAATATTGAAACCCGCAGGATGCACCGATTCGATTATTGCCCTCGACACAACTCTGAGAGAGGAAACTATATCAGAGAGGACATCGTCCGGTAGTTCATTGAAATCGCTGTAGTGGTCCTTAGACACCACGAGGGCATGCCCGAAGTTGATAGGATTTATATCGAGAAAAGCCAGACTCGAAATCCCTTCGTATATGATTTCAGCTCTCGCCCTGCCCGCAACGATCTGGCAGAATGGACACGAACTTACATGGTTTTCGCTTGCTTCGCGCTCTGAATAGCTCACTGGTATCATTTCTTAACTAGCCACCTGTCGGCAAACTCCGAAATTCAGCCCCCGGTGTGCCGCGCCTCCGGGGGCATTATAGGAGCGTCTCGCCTTCCTTTTACCTTTGATCGATCGGAATGTAGCGGGCGTCGTGCTGACCGACATAATCAGACACAGGTCTGATCAACCTGTTGTCCGAATATTGTTCCATGACATGCGCAGTCCAGCCGGCTACCCTGCTCACAGCGAATATCGGTGTGAATAGGTCAGTCGGTATTCCAAGATAATGGTAAGTCGATGCCGAATAAAAATCGACGTTCGGCAGGAGCGACTTTTCCTTTTTCACATAAGCCTCTATCTTTTCCGACATTTCGTACCACTTGAGATTTCCGATCGTCTCCCCGAGCTGCTTTGAAAACTTTCGCAGGTGCTTGGCACGTGGATCCTCGGTCTTATAGACCCGATGGCCGAAGCCAGGCACCTTTTTCTTATCGGCGAATAATTTCGCGAGAAAGCCATCGACGTTGTTTAATGTTTTTATGGCGACAAGCATGTCCATGACGTTCTCATTCGCGCCGCCGTGAAGCGGCCCTTTGAGAGTACCTACCGCAGATGTAATCGCGGAGTAGAGATCCGAGAGTGTCGCCGCGGTGACTCTTGCAGAGAACGTCGAGGCGTTAAATTCATGGTCCGCATGAAGGATCAGCGCGCAGTCAAAGGTCTTTGACGCCATCTGGCCCGGCTCCACCCCGTTCAGCATATAGAGAAAGTTTGCAGAATGGCCGAGCGTAGTGTCGGGTCTTATGTAGTCGCCGTTGGTGCGCAGAGTATGGAGATTCGCGACAATTGTCGGGAGCTTCGCGACAAGTCTCTTCGCCCGGCGCCAGCTCGCGTCAATGGAATTATCTCTAGCTTCCTCGTCATAAAGACCGAGAAGTGACACCGCCGTCCTCAGGACATCCATCGGTACGGCCTTCTTTGGCGCCGCCTTCAAAAAACCAATCAGTGGTTCCGGAAGTGATCTCTCCGCAGTAAGTTCTTTCCTGAAATCGGTGAGCTCATTGCTTTTGGGTAGCTTTCCGTACCATAAGAGGTAGACAACTTCTTCAAAATTAGAATTAACCGCAAGATCGTCCACATTTATTCCGCGGTAAATCAGTTCGCCTTTCTTTCCATCAATAAAACATATCGAAGATTGACCGGCTACTATTCCATCCAAACCCTTTGAAAATGTAGTTGGTGCTTCACTTGCCTTACTAGACATCTTATCTATAATTCCTTGTTTTTGCTAAAAATTTAAAGGAGCATCTATGTATAATCAATGAGTTAGCCCGAGAATGCGCAGGTAGAGCGGATCGTCCTTGAGAATTCCCTCCGCTACCTTTGCCTGCCTGTCATACCGCAAACCAGCTCTGATCTGCTCTGAGTTTCCGTCGAATCTGCCGATGATCTCTGCCGTCAGCAGCTGCGAAATCTCGTCGGAGTTCTTTGCGTAAAGCCCTCGCTCGTCGGTTTCAATATTCTTTGACAGGGTCTCGATCTCTTTTGAAAGCGCCGGGCTGTATTTCGATTTCGACGCTATAATTTGCGCATCGTCGACAATCTGTCCGAGATGAGAGATAAACGTGAATCCATTCTTCTTGACAAACTTATGGAACTCGTCAAGCACATCCGAACCGGCAGTGAAATGAGCTGGTATCGAGTTATGCTCCGACCTGTATTGCGTCGCAAAGTTGAAAAAGAATCCGCCCCGCATGAGCTGAATGACATAGTCGGAATAACGCTCACCCGTAACGACAGAATCAGGCGCGATGCCGCCGGAGGCAAAGACATCTCTTCCGTCGAGTGTCTTGAATTCCTTTCTCAGGCTATCCGGGATTATCGGACTCTCGCCCTCGCGGATAAGATTGTAATTGATCTTCTGGATGCATCTTCCGCTCGGAGTGTAATACCTCGCCGTCGTGATCTTAAGTTGAGCATTGTTGTCAAGCGGAAGGATAGTCTGAACCAGCCCCTTGCCGAATGTGTTTGTGCCAACGACAACGGCTCTGTCGAGATCCTGAAGAGCACCGGTGACGATCTCGCTGGCGCTGGCGCTATTCCCGTTTACCAGCACGGCAACCGGAAGGTTCGGAGCGATGGGATCACGATCCGAGATATACTTGTGGTCGGACGACGGGTCTCTTCCCTTCGTCATCACAATAAGACTTCCCTTCGGAACAAAAAGCTCCGCGATGTGAACGGCGGATTCGAGCAGCCCGCCCGGATTATTCCTGAGGTCGAGTATCACTCCTTTGAGTTTTGTTTTCGCCATCAGGTCCACGAGGGCGTTACGGACTTCCTCGTCGGAACCCCTTGAGAACTGATCGAGTTTGATGAAACCTATGCTGGAGTCAACAACACCGTAGAACGAAACGGCCTTCAGACGTATTTCCGATCTTACCAGAACCACCTGAAAAGGTTTCTCGTCGCCTTCCCGTTTGATCGTCAAAGTTACCTGTGTGCCAGGTGCGCCACGAACCATGTTGCTAATCTCATCAAGCTTGAGGGTGTCGACATCCGCATTATCCACCTTCAGAATCTGATCGCCGATTCTGAGTCCCTGTCGCTGGGCGCTGTATCCATCTATCACGCCGGTGATAATGACCTTGCCGTCGGCCATTCCTATCGAGACTCCGATGCCGCCGTATTTTCCGTTTGTCAGGAGGTCTATCTCGCCGCTGTTCTCTTTATCCATGTATACTGTATATGGATCCAGCGACGCGAGCATAGCGTCGACTCCCTTTCTCATAAGCTGCTGAGGGGAAACCGGATCGACGTAGTCTTGAATCACGTCCCGATAAACAGCACCGAACAAATCAATACTTCTTCTTACTTCAAAAAATCTATCGCTGGTTCGGATTGCAACGAAGCCTACGCTGCTTGCAATCAGAAGGACAGCAAATATGATTAGAGATCTACGGCGCATTTCTTTCCTCCGCCAGATTTTTGATTCTATTTAAAACATTACCATGAATTCGTTCGGAGACTTTCCCGATCGGCGCCTTTCCATCGACGACGATGAACCGGGTGGGATCATGCCTCGCGCATTCCTTGAAACCTGAAATCACCTCTTTGAAGAAATTGACCTCAGCTTCCTCCATTCTGTCAGCTCGTCTCCCGGCATTTTCTCTTCTTCGCATAGCAGTCTCAAGGTCAAGTTCGACGAGAAAGACAACGTCCGGCAGAAGCCCGCCCGTCGCGAACCGGCTTACTGCCTCAATCTCATCTATCGGTATTCCCCTCCCGAATCCCTGGTAGGCGATAGAAGAATAGAAATATCTGTCGAGGATGACCGTTTTGCCGGCACGAAGCATCGGATTCACTTTTTCTTCGACGAGTTGTGCCCTGCTCGCGCTGAAGAGCAGGAATTCCGCCACGGGGCTTATTTTCAGATCGGAACGGTGTAACAAAAGTTCGCGCACACCTTCACCGAGCCTGGTGCCACCAGGTTCGCGTACAACCTCATTCGGAATACCTTCTGCTTCAAGACGTTTCGAAAGTTCTATCGCCTGAGTGGTTTTACCGCTGCCATCGATGCCTTCAAAAGCTATTAACACTTCACAAAATAACTTTGAAACGCTTTTATTACAATGTCCGGCATGCAACATCGAGAGGAATCTGTGGGATCATCGCAATCTGACGAAAACCAACCTACCCTTCATCCACAACGATCTCGGTTGGATTTGCCAGTGTCGGATGCGCGAGAGATATCTCGGAAAAATACACAAATTGATAATCCACGCCGCAAAGCCTATATTTTGACTTGTGAGCAGAAACCGGAATATAATCAAGTATCTTTCTGCGACAATTGGTATCGTAATCCTCGTCGCGCTAATCTTTTCTAAGATTATCTTTTCCAGCGACAGACTTACCGCGCTTGTCCTTCCGAAGATCAGCCAGCTTTTGAACCGGGAAGTTTCCGCGGAACAAGTCGAACTCTCCTTCTTCCCGACAATCGGGATTAAGGTGATCGGGCTGAGGGTATCAAACCCATCGTCAGGAAAATTCGAAACGCCGTACCTCCTTGACGCGAAGTCGGTGGTAATCGACGCGAAAATACTCCCTCTTCTGAAGAACAGACTTGTAATCAACAACGTGATTTTCTATTCTCCCACTTTTTATCTCGAACAAGATTCTCGCGGAAAATTAAACACCGATCATCTTCTCAGCGAATCCTTTAATAGAGAGAGAGGTAACGTCCGAAGTTCTCTCTCGAGTCTTCTTCTGTCGAACTTCGAAGTTGCGAACGGCTCCTTCGTGTGGGATAACGACCGCGCGGGAACTTCGGTACGATTCCTAAACGTAGATTTCACTTCGCGCATAAAAACTGTCGTGGAAGAAGACCGTCTTCTCCTGACTTCCCAGCTGCGCGTGAGAAGGTTTGAGTTTTGGAAGGGGACATCCAATCTCTTCACGGGCGACAATGTCAATCTCGCCGCGGACCTGGACTACGATAAGCAACACGACCTTGTCAAGATCCGATCTGACCGTGGTTCTGTTTTTGGGATCCATCTGAAGAGCGCGATAACATACTCCTTTTACCCTTCCACGACTCTCTCCGTGATCAGCGTGAACGTCGATTCGTCGGCTCGCGGCCTTTACAACATACTCCCTGCTCCGCTCAAGAAGGTCGTCATAGAGAAGTCGATCACGGGACGTTTCGGACTGACTCTAAGGCTTCGAAGGCATGACTCCTTCACCGACATGCAGTTCGACGCCAGCCTGAAAGATTTCAACGCCGGGCTCAGATCTGGCGATTCGCTGTCTATACATAATCTCGCCTGGAAATATGTAATCTTTGGGGACTCATCAGCATTATCCGTTTCTATGCCCCGCGCGACTCTCGGCCAAAATTTTGCTTCGATCCACCTGTTGATGAGTCCACCCTCGACAGCTTCCGCGAGAATAGCCGGCGATATCGATCTGGCAAAGCTCGCGCGGAACCTCGACATGCCGAAGGAGGACCGATTCTCAGGTACCATCCAGGCAAGGTATGCCTTCAACTACGACGCGAATTCCGGGCTTGTTCACGGAAACGGCCTAGTGAACTTCAATGACGCTCTTGTCCAATTGCCGATCGGAATAGACACGCTCTACACGGGGGAATGCGACGGCAGTGTTCTTCTTAAAAATAACAGAGCCACTTTCAACAAGCTTCTCGTCAAGCTCGGCGCCAGCGATATGGTCATCAGCGGAACCTTGACGAATTATCAAACTGCTCTTGTTGGGGCCCGAACTTCCATACCAAGTCTAAAGCTCAGGATCGTATCTAGGACATTCAACACGATAGGTCTCCTACCGCACATGAACCTGAATATCGGAAGACCGGTTCTCGCGTGGCTTCCAACCGCGAACATATCGCTCAACTTCAACGCCGGAAAGTTTCTCATGCCCGCCGACTCGCTATCGAACGTATCGGCGAACCTCCAGCTCCTTGATTATTTCGTGAAGCTGCGAAGCCTGAGCTATACTACCTCAATTGGTAACTTTGAAGTAAGCGGCTGGACCGATTATAGCCAGGAAAACAGGACAACGTTCAGCGTGAAGACTCGCATCTCTACTTCGGATTTTGGCAAGCTTCTTCGGAGATATATCGGGAAGGACGAGATCTCAGGAGGCATTGGAAAGGGATCTCTCAACATAAACGGCGTCTTCAACGATTCCGGGAAGATGGATCTTGCGAGTCTGGGAGGCCGCGGTCGCTTGCAGCTTTCCAACGTCACCATCAATCGTTATTCGGTTCTGACGAAACTATACTCGTTCCTTGGCGTGAAGGATAAGGAATCTGCCAGATTCAAAAGCGCCGCTTTCACGGTCGACATAACTGATGGAAGAATATATTTCAACAGGCTGATAGCATTCGGAACGCCGTTCAATTTCAAACTCGACGGGTGGCACGGATTCGACGGTACGCTTGATTACAAACTAGCCCTCAAAGTGTTCCCGCCGTTAAGCACCGAGATGGCGACACATTTGCAAAAGACTTACCCCGATCTCAGCCTCGGTCCGGATAAGAGTCTGGCGCTTGGAGTAGTGGCTGGGGGCACAACAAACGATGCCCGCTTCACCATCGTATCATTCAACGGAGCGATAGCAGACATGAGCGCCGGCCAATCAAACATTTTTCTGGCCTTGAAGTGACTGCACGCGGGAAAAATTCGGGTATTAAAAACGGATACGACAATTCGGTAATGCGCTTACAACATCCGGCAAAAAAATCCCTCGGACAGAATTTTCTTGTCGACGAAAACATAGCCCGTAAGATTGTCGAAGCTGTTTCACCGTCAGAATCCGATTCGCTCGTTGAGATAGGCCCTGGCAAGGGGGCGCTGACAGGCCTGCTGGCCGCTACCGGCGCAAAGATAGTGGCGGTCGAGAAGGACCAATACCTCGCCGAAGAGCTCATTTCGAGATTTCCGAGTGATTCGAACGTTCAAATAGTCGCCGGCGACTTTCTTGAGTATGAGTTCACAAGCGGGAGGCCGCTGATAAAAGTTGTTGGAAATATTCCGTATAATCTCACCAGCAAGATCGTCTCTACGCTTGTCGATAACCGGGACAAGATCGACACCGCGGTACTGATGATGCAGGATGAGGTCGCATCAAGGCTAGCCGGTCCTTCTGGCACCAAGGACTATGGAGCGATCTCCGTGCGACTGCAGCTTGTTGCAGACGTTGAGAAACTTTTCCTCGTCACCCCTGGATGTTTCCGGCCGAGACCGCGCGTCGATTCACGCGTCGTTCGAATTGCTTTCCGGGACCGCGAGCCGCTGAAAAATGAGGATGAATTCGTAAGGTTTGTAAAGGGGGCGTTCGGTATGAGAAGGAAGATGTTCCGGCATTTCGTCGCGGTACGCTACGGGAAGCAATCCGTAAACGTTCTCGAAGAGCGTTTCAGGACCGGAAGAGTCGAAACTTTCGCGCCAAATGAGATTTATGGCATTTTCGCAAAGCTGGAGAGAAATGTTCGATCTTAGCAGATTGAGGCCGCTTGACCGGCTCAACATCATCGGGATGGCGCTGATCTCAATCGTCGCGCTGATTTTCTACTCCCGTGTCGAGTATTTCGTTTTGATAGTCGTTAGCAACATCGCCGCATCCGTGATTATTCTGGTCCTTGTGAATCTGGACGCGAGTCACTCCAACAGGGCCGTAAAGTTTGTGACGCGATGGTACAGCATACCGCTGATCTTCCTGACCTTCAAGGAAATGTACCTGATGGTCCATCCGATCAACCCGCATGATCTGGACTACGTGCTCATAAAACTCGACAGGATGTTGTTCGGCGCCGACCCGACGGCCGTGTTTGACAGGATCGCAACGCCCGGTCTGACAGAGTTCCTGCAGATTTGCTACAGTAGCTTCTATCTTCTCTGGATCATACTCGGCGTTGACTTGCTAAGGGAACATCGGGAGGAAGCATTTCTCTTTTTCCTCTTCACGCTGATGTACGGTTTCTATACTTCTTATGCAGGATACCTCTTCGTCCCTGCCATCGGTCCGCGCTTCACTTTATACAACTTCGCAAAACTCAACGAACAGTTACCCGGATTATATCTCACGCCGATACTTAGAAACATAATTAACTCCGGTGAGTCGATAACAAACGTTGCGCGAGCGGCGGCTCTTGCTCAACGCGATTGTTTCCCCAGTGGCCATACCGAAATGACTCTCATTACAATTGCGATGGCGATCAGGTATCGTGCAAAGTCCGCGATGATAATAATTCCGTTAGGCGCAGGGTTGATTTTCGCGACGATCTACATGCGTTACCATTACGGCGTCGATGTCATAGCGGGAGCGCTAGTTGGGATTCTTGTATTGTCAAGCGCGCGGTGGCTAGAGTCAATATTAACGGGGAGAAATAAACGAAAGGGCTCCAATCACGGATCGAACGACAGATATGACCTGGTCGAGGAAGAGGTATATATAAGAAAGTGAATGCGCCAAGCCATCACACCTCATTCTCCCGGCCTCTATTCCGGTAAGCGGTCGGCTTAAATTCAGATGCCGTCGCACAGCGTTACGCTTACTGGAATGAACTGATCGTAGGTATCTCCACACCGATCTTAAAATAGAACTGCCAGGGCGTTGACAGCGTCTGAAGTTTGGAACCTCTTCCGGGATAAAAAGCTTTTCCGGCGCTTACGACGAAAGGACCGATCGGGGTATCGAATCCGAGAGACATACCTATTCCCTGCTTCAGTGTTTTCAGGACTATGTTCTCCTGCTGCGCCCACACATCGCCGATGTCAAATCGACCGGCAAGATAAGTGTCGAAGAATATTTTTATCGGAAGTTTGACGCGCAGTTCGGCGCTGGCGAGGAATATTTGTCTCCCCCGAAGCGCATCTTCTTGCAATCCGTAAAAGAGATCCTGCCCACCAAGGCTGAACTGTCTGGAAAGCGGCAGCGAGTTGTCACCGAAGCCGAATATGTAGTGCTGCTTAAATGTGAAGAGAGAGAAGGCTGTCTGGTAAGTCTCGTAATCGAAATAAATCCTCGAGAAAGACTGTTGGCTGTTAAGTCCCTTGAGTGAAGTTTCAAAATAGATGTCGCTCAAAATACCTGTCCGAGGAAACGCCGACCTGTCGCGGGTGTCGACGAACGAGCCGACCTTCAGGTCGACGAGCCTGGCTGAGTAACTGGTCGAGAAATTGTGCAGCGGTCTTATCCGGTCCCAACCATAATCGAGAGTCGCATTCACCGTACCAAAGCGGCGGATCTGAGTCCCAATTGAGAATTCATACCCCGATCGTATGATTCGGTATTCGCCAACAGAAGCCAGGTCCCACACGGTGGGAGCGGCAGAATTAGACTGATCGACGTAATATCGGACATCCCTGAAGCCTGTGAACGCGCGAAAGTCATAAGTAAGGTCGGTGTTGAGAATGCGCGTTGTACCGAGGAACATCTCGCCCAGCCTGTTTCTTGATCCGCCGGCGAAAGAGAAACCCGCCCTTGTCCCGGTGCCCAAAAGGTCATCGTCCGAAAGCGACGCGAAAATCTGTCCATTTCGTTCGTTGTCGGCGCGCAACCCGAATCTGAACAATCGAGAACTTTTCTCGGCAACATCGATAGTAAGGGCGGTGGAAGGATCATACTGTGTCCATAGGAGGACCTGGCTAAACAGATTAGTGGAATAGATATTATTGATCCCCTCGATTGCCTGACTCGTCGTGAAAATGTCCTCAGGCACCAAAGGAAACTCTCTACGGATAAGAAATGGTTTTGCTACGACGTTGCCCAAAAGGGAGATGTTTGAAATCTCTCCCTCGTTGATAGATATATCCAGCGTGGACTGAACCGAATCATAGCTGACATTTGTTATCCTTGCCATCCCGAGGTCATGGTTGCGGTAAATCCATACGAGTTTCTCGCATGCCGCGTTAATCTGAACTGGATTATCGTAATGTCCGAGGAGGTCTTTGAAGGGTTCGATCAGGATTGAGTCTGGCATCCTGAAGGCGCCTATAAATCTCACGCTTGAAATTAGCAGCAAAGATTTTGAGTCGTACTCCGGTAATCTGGTCGAAGTGTTGTCGGTTTGTAGATATGGCTTTCCTTCGACCACCACCTTTCTTGGTCCTCTGGCTTCGGCGCGCTCCATCTTTCGCATGTCTATCTGATAGAGCGAGTCGATCTCTCCGATTTTTGACTCGGCAGCGATTTTCCCATCATAAATCAATGAATCCAGGTGATTGAAATCAGAAGAGTAATGTCCATAAAGACGAGGAGTGATGACTACGTCCGCCTTCTCAAGCTCAAGCTTGTTCGATTGCTGCATCATAATGCTCGTCACCTGGTCAAGCGCGTCCCAGGGAGTCGCTATGCTTCTTTCGGGGCGAAGCGGACTGGTTGTGTTCACGGCTATTACAAGATTCGCGCCCATGTTTCTGGCAATGTCCACCGGTATGTTAGATACAAGACCGCCATCCACGAGCCTCAAAGAGTCAGCCCTTATCGGAGTGAATACCACCGGCACAGTTGAGCTGGCACGCATAGCTTGCGCGAGATCACCTGTTGATATCACCACACGCTTTCCGGTAACCATATCCGTGGCGACAGCTCGAAATGGGATCTTTAAGTCGTTGAATGAGTTCACTACTCGGTACGGAGCGTTCAACACTAGCCTCGTAAGTAGCGTCGTAAGCCTCTGCCCGTTAGCGAGAGCCGAAGGGAGGACTGGCTCAAATCCGTTCAATCTTATTACAAGGAAACTCTGTTCCTCATCCTGTTTTTGCTGGAGAAACAGGTCGCTCCTGCTCACCGCGTCGGACAAAGCGAGAAGCTGGTTCCAATTTTGAGATAGCGCGATGGAGTCTAGTTCGGTCCCGGAATATCCGGAGGCATAGAGTCCGCCGATGATGCTCCCCATGCTCGTACCGACGATTAGATCGATAGGTATGTGGGCGGCTTCAAGCGCCTCGATGACCCCAATTTGAGAAATGCCCCTTGACCCTCCACCTGAAAGGACAAGAGCAATCTTAGGTCTGCTCTTTTCAAGATAAGGGAAGTACTTCCCGGCAAATTCAAGTCTCTCTTCCTGAGCCGACGCAGTGTTGATCAATAAGAAACAAAATAGAATGACGTATAGTCTGGTAATCTTCATGAGTGTATTCTGAAAGCCACATTGCTTAAATCACAAATTGTCCAAAAATATACTACAAGAGCATCATCTTCCGAAAGAGATCGCTTTCTCAACTCGATTCGGAAAGAGGTCGACATTGAACACCCCAAAGTTCAGAACCTGTCGCACGTATTGCTCTACGGCGCAGGCCCGAGAAAAAAAGGAAAAAATGCGGCAATCTGAAATATGTCATCGCCACAAGAATCGATATAGAAAGGCGTGATTCGATGGATGAAATGAGAAATTTACTTACAAACCGGAGCCCCTTGAACGGTCATGAAATTCGATGCCTGCCCAAAGGTCTTGAGACGTGAGTTGGACGACCTCCACCGTACCGCCATGCAGACTGATTGCGACTCCTGACTAGTCTGCCGCTGCGAATCACGTGGGAAAGTTAGACTCTAAACGACGGAATACGTGTGACCGAAAACACCCTGACTGAATTTACCCGCTAACGCAGTGGGCACGGTGGGACTCGAACCCACAACCTCTGGCTCCGGAGGCCAACGCTCTATCCAATTGAGCTACGTGCCCGGATATGAAATTTAAGCAGCAGGGCGGCGAGTTACAATCTTTGTTTTCAGGCGACCAACACCCCGTCTTGTATTTTGAAGACGCGATGCGCCAGCTTCGTCAGGTGATCGTTGTGCGTGGCGATTAGAAAAGTCGTCGAGTGATTCCGGCAAAGGTCGAGTAGAAGTCCGTGAAGAGATTCCGCATTCACGGAGTCCAAATTGCCGGACGGCTCGTCGGCCAAAACAACCTTCGGCCCGTTGATCAACGCGCGGGCTACGGCGACCCTCTGCTGTTCACCTCCGCTCAACTCCGAGGGCCGGTGCTCCGCCCTCTCATCTAGACCGACTTCCGCGAGCAACTTGAGGGCGCGTTCCTTGATCTGACCCAGCTTCATACCCGCGATCAAAGCCGGCATTGCCACGTTTTCCAAAGCGGTAAATTCCGGAAGGAGGTGATGGAATTGGAAGACAAAACCGATTTGGAGGCTCCTGAATCTGGCAATCTTCTCGTCGCTCAGCTTGAAGACATCCTGGCCATCAAAGAGAACGCTTCCACCCGTCGGCTTGTCAAGCGTTCCGACGATATGGAGTAGCGTGCTCTTACCCGCGCCGGACGCGCCAACAATGGCTATAATCTCGCCCTGATCGGCAGTGAAATCAATGCCCTTCAGGACCTGCAGTTCCCTTTTCCCGATGAAGTAGCTTTTCGTGATACCTGAGACTTGTATTACTTTTTCCGACAAACTAATTCACTCCCATCTCACGGCTTCAGCAGGATCAATCTTTGACGCCCGTTTAGCCGGGTACAGGGCGGCAAGTGAGCAGATTACCATGGCTATCAACCCTACCACGATGAAATCAGAGATATGCATGGTGACCGGCAGCGCCGGTATTATATAGACGCTGGTGTCCAATTTGAAAAGCTGATACTTGATCTGGGCTTCGCCGACACCGTAACCAATGAGCAAGCCGAGGATGCTTCCCACAAGGCCGACTAAAAATCCTTCCAGGAGATAAATCTTCATGATACCTGATTGCGTCGCCCCCATCGCCTTTAGCACTCCGATCTCCCTCCGCTTCTCGATGACCGTCATAGTGAGGGAACCGAGAATATTGAACGCCGCTATCACGATGATTAGTGAGAGGACAATGTACGCTACGATACGCTCTACTGTCATCATCTGATATAGGTCTTTGTGTAGGTCATACCATGTCTCGACTTTGTCACCTGGGAGCATCTTTTCGAGCTTCGATTTCACCTCGTTTGACTTGCCGATGTCGTAGAGCTTCGCGTCGACCCCGTTTACCATGTTGGGTGAAACTGCAGAATCCGGCGAAGCGAACAGATACTGTGCCGATGGAAGGTTCACAAACGCGTAATACCCGTCATAGTCCTTGTTATTCGATTGATAAATTCCACCAACGACAAAATGCTCAACCTTCGGCTGATAGAATTGCGTCAGGCTCCTCTCGATCCCCGCCGGACTTATAACGGCTATAGAGTCTCCCACCACCGCGTCGAGCGCGTCGGCAAGCGACAGGCCAATCACGATCTGGTGGTCGTTGTCGGGATTGAGGAATTTGCCAAGAACGATCGACCCGGAAAGGCTTGAGATGCGTTCGTTCCCCTTCGGAACAATTCCGACAATGTTGATTGCTCTATTCACCCCGCCGGAAACTACCATCGCCTTTCCGCTGAGAAACATCGTAGCGGATTTCACTTCCCTAAGGCTCGCGACTTCCGCCATCGCCTTCTGTGGATTCGAAAGGTACTGCCCCGATTCGGCGGTTACCCTGATCGTCGGATCGAAGTCCACCAAAATCTTCGTGACTATTCCCTGAAATCCATTGAAGACTGAAATGACAATGATGAGCGCCGCCGTCCCAACGATTACGCCGAGTAACGATATAAGGGAGATAATCGATACGGAGGTCATCCTCCGTTTAGATTTAAGGTAGCGAAAGGCCACGAAGCTTGAGTAAGACATCAGAAGTACCTCACCGATTCGAGCGGATCAAAGCCGGACGCGGTCCTTGCCGGAAGGTAGGAAGCGAGTAACGACAGGGCGAACGCGATTCCACCAATCAAGAAAAAGTCCGTGGCCTTCATGGAAACCGGGACAGTGTTCATGAAGTAAACCGACCCGGGAATGTGAATCAGACTATACCTCTTCTGCAGTTCGAGTATGGCGTACGCCAATCCGCTTCCGATGAGGGTGCCGGCAGCTCCGATAAATGCTCCCAGGTG
>JAJYOS010000059.1 GCA_021796055.1 Bacteroidota bacterium | reverse complement strand
GGTCCCGTGGATCCGCCGCTCCAGAGTATATTCCCCTGCGGATGAACACCGAGAAGGTGTCCCCGAGAAATCAGTCCGCTGTCGGCGGTTCCCCAGAAGTACGACTCTGCCCAATCCCAGGCGGCGTGAAATCCTATCGCCCACCAGAGCGTCTTCAGGTACCACAGGCTCACACAAAACAGCAGCCCGATGGCGCCCGCGGAGAAGATTCCCACCGGCGATTCGCCCGTATTGGAAAGGTGAACAGATCCGAACGTGATCGAAAGTATGACGGCGCTCCACCAGAATCCTATTCCGCGCGAGAGGGTCGCGAGAAGATATCCCCTAAGCGTGTACTCCTCGTAAAGGCCGACAAGCAGGAAGACGACGCCCCAGGCAACTGCATACTTGACGATTCTCCATCCGAAGATCTGCTCGCCGTCAAAGTGAACGAAACCGAAGATCATCATCGTCCCCACCAACATGGAGAGGGCGATGAAACCGAACAGGAATCCCCAGAGAAAATTCCTGAGACGGTTGGGGCCGTCGAGGCCGTAAGAGATGACCGGCTTGTGTTCGATCCGCGTCATGATAATCGACGCGCCCAGTACCCCCAGGAAGAGTGCGAGCTCCATGCTTCCCATCGGAATCGGGAGCACACCGTTCCTGGGTAAATGTGCGAGCTGAAGGATGTGCCGAAGTGGAAGGACAAAAACGAGTGAAATCACCACGAGTATGACTGTGAAAATCCCGATGCTCCACCCGGCACGGATGCCCCGGCGTCCGATGAATATCCGGCGGATCAGCGACGGAGGTTTCGGCGGTACGGTCACTTCATCTTCCATAACCACTCCTCTATTTGTATTTGAAGTTTAGGATATGTCCCTGAGACGCATCACCTGGATATCATGGTGATTTCCATAACGATACGCGGTGCCGGTCGAAATTGCAAGAATATCCCGCGCCGGTCAAAAGGGATGGGAAGAGTCCGTCACAGGTACCAACAAAAAAGGGGAGCCTCGGCTCCCCCGTCTTCAAATCAGAATCACTTCGTCTTCTTCACGATTTCCGGAATCGCACTCTTCGGAAGCATGATGCCGAGCATCTTCAGTTTCACGTAATCGCTGCTGAAGAAATCGTACCCGGGATGATCATTGTTCCTCGATTCCGAGTCGGAGTCTTTTATCAAATACCATGTCTTTCCGTCTTTGACCGTATATCCGATGAGATGCATGCCGTGGTCGTCGGTGGTGGTGTGGTTATAGAACCTGAAGATTCGCGCGTTCGCGTCGATATATTTCGAAGGGATATCCCAGCTCGGTATCACGGCTATCCCCGCGTGTCCGTAAATCCCCGGTTCGCTGACGTCTCCCCAGATTGCCATAGTATAACCGGAGTGCACGGCGTGATTTATGGCATCCATGTAGACGTTGAGCGGGACATTAAAATAATCCTTGCTGTGCCACCAGTTGTCCGACACATTATATTCCGTCCATTCGTAATATGGACGGTCGGAGAACGACACAAGCGACACATAATTGTTGAGATTCAGTTTCACCACGTCCTTCAGATACTGCTTCGGAGTCATCTCCTTCCCGTCGACGTTTATCTCTGTGGGCGGTGTTCCGAGGTAATGGTCGAGTATGGCCTCGATGGTGCTTTTCACGACCGCCGGGTTCCAGGCGTTTTCCGCCTTCACCGATTTCAGGTAGGAATACATCTCGTTATACAGCTTCGATTCGTCGTAGAACGGCTGGCCGTTCAGCATCCCGGTGTAATCCTTTTCCGGAACGATGCCGTACTTTTCCCAGTCGATGAGAACCGCGTTCGCCTCGGAGCCCGGGCCGAACTTCGATTTCCCTCTCGTGCGCACGTAGCCCATCGCTTTCCTGACGTATTCCCAGTAAGCGGTGTACATCTCCGAGAACTTCATCTTCCTTCCCGTCAGGCGGTACACTTCGGACTCGAGAAAGGAAGTCGTGGAGAAATCCCAGCATGTGCCGGTATTTCCCTGCGATATCGTCGGGTTGTGCCAGTACTGTTTGAAGTCGCTGACCGATTTCGGCGCGTCGTACTGGCTGAAGTCTACGCTGAGGGCTTTGCTGAATGTGGTGGTCTTATTCTCGCGCTGGTAGAAATTGTGCAGCGAGGTCATGATCGAATCGTAGAATTCGTTCGTGGGCCTGACAAATATTGCCGAGTCGCTTTTCGCTGCTTGCGGAAAGGCGCTCCCGCAAAATGAGAGTAAAGAGAATAAAAGGACAAGAGAAAAAGTTTTCATGCAACTCTCCGTCATTAATGGTTTGACAAGTTTGCATCTCCTTCTTCGAATCGCCGTCGGGCTGAATCGAAGGGCGACGTATGATTTCACAAAGAATCGGCCCGGTGTTGGGCCTTATGCGGCTCGCTATCCCCGAATGGATGATATTTAGCAAACAGGCCTGCAATTTTCAAGCACTTCACCGCTGTGCGTCATCTCTGTTTTGGCCTGCGCGGGGTCCGCGGTTACTCACCAATGAATCAAACCACGGAGGCAGGCAGATAAAGAGATTGGATTTCCTTATCATACGACTGAGCGAGAAGAGTCAGCCGGGAATATGGGGAGGCCTTCTATGCAGGAAAAGGTATATCGACGACAAGCTGACAGCCTTCGCAGAAGACATCGAGGCGGTCGTGAACCTCGGCGCCGGTTTCGATACGAGGGGCTTCCGACTGCCTTCTCTGCAAGCAGGCGCACGTTCTTCATCATGGAAGCCGTGACGCAGTACCTCACGCAGCAGGGAATGGAAAGGGTTTTCGGTTTCCTCGCCAGGGCTTCAGCCGGCAGCCGGCTTGTCTTCGCCTACGTTCGGAAGGACTTTCTCGACGGCAAAGTCTTCTACGGTTGGGAGAGCGGGTACAAGAGGTTCGTCAAAGGCGGGATTTGGTTCAGTGCATTCGAGCCGGATGAGCTGCCGGGGTTTCCCATGAAATACGGCTGGAAAGTGATCGAGGACAGGGGTTACGACGAGCTTGCGGGGAAATATCTCGAGCCGCTCGGACGCAGAATCAATTCGACGCCGGTCGAGCGGATGGTGTTTGCGGAGAAGTCATGATCCCGAATCGTGATTAGGAAAGATGGGACACCGGTCGTACGGTATCTCGGTGATTTCCGGCGATCAGGATTCATGCTGTTCTTGAATCTCCGGAAATCTGTCTCGCCTGTGCAATCGGTGCACTACTGCAATTTGCGGGTTTAGATCCCGGCGATTGTCGCAACGCGCGCGACGGTTTCGATGGCGATGGCAGACAACGCGGCGCCATAATCCAGGTCGATGTTTTCCATCGTGTCTTTTGTGTCATGATAGCCGGTGCGGTTGATGTCGTAGTTTTCCATGAAGAGAACAACAGGCGCGCCGATGTCGGAGAAAATCTGGCCGTCGGTGTTGTAAAGCGAACTCTGCGGGTCGTCCTGGGTCCGGACCTGGCCGTCCAGTTCCGGATGTCGCGCAATCTCAGGGACCGTGACCCCATCCCGGCTGCGCTCACCTCGTCCGCATGCGCGGCGTTCGGGGCTCCCGTTCCATTCCCGCGTTTTTGCGTTCCAGAGCATGTTCGCCAGATGGGCCTGATACGCCAGCCGGAGCGACTCGCGGCTCTTGCCCGGTGATATCTGGAATATGTCTTGCGCGTTCTCCCGGTTATGTGCGATCATGTCCATCACGAAAATCCCCACGGGGCGGACCGACGATAGGTCGAGGAACTCATCCCCGGCGACCCGGAGCTTGAGAGTCCCTTCGACCAACGATTGGCAGAAATGCCGCGCACCCAGAGAATCGGACGGGAACTCTTCGCCCGTGAGATGCAACAGCCAGACATCACGCTCCAGTTTACCTTCGCGGGCGAGCTTCAAGAAGATGGGCGCCGCCTGCAGGAGTGTTGCCGTGGCCGAGTCGTTGTCATCCGCACCGGGAGCGGCGAGTCGCGCCCCAGACCCGCCGCGTGCCTTCTCATAAATATCCTCCATGTATGCGGTGTCGTAGTGATCTGCCAGCACGACAGCTTCGCTGCGATTCCTGCCGGGTATGACGACGAGAAGGTTGCGCTCCTGTCCGTGCTCTTCCTGATTGATCTTCCATCCACTGAACAACGGGAAATCGAAATCGGTCTTCCAGCGAAACTGCAAATCCCCCACGACCGCATTGCCATCCATTCCTGACGCAGCAATCGCCTGCCGATGCCGCCCGATCAGATAATCGCCGAGTGGCTCCAGGTCGCGCTGACGATGTTCGACGCGCTGCAGCGTCGGCGTATCCTGCACGACGTCCGCATTATCTTTATTCGGGTAGCGGCCGTGCGAGAGCGTCAGGATGTCGTTCCAGTACGCCTCTTCATAAGCCCGCGTCGCCGTCGACTCGAATGTGATTGCATCGGGCAATGGCTGATCCGGCTGCAGAAGAGATTGAAGGGTTTGCAGAACGCCCCGTGTTTCCGCGTGCCGGGTCGTGTGATCGGGCAGCGAGTTCAGCCAATCGTCCAGAGTTTCTCCTTTCGCTGTCCGGATGAGGTGGTGCGCGAAACTCCGGGGAAGCGGCTGCCAGCCCGACGTTGTCCACGCATCGAGAAGGGTAACGATGTTCAATGAGGTCTGGTGCGCGTAATAGTCGTGGGAGATCCCGAAATGTTTCAGCGCCGACAGATAGGTTTCGCGCCGCAGCAACCTTGGCCATAATTCCACCGGGTGCGCGGGATCGCAATCATCGGTTCGGTACGCGGTCAGGTAGCCGGACGGTGCGTCGTCACACAATTCCATTTTACCGCTGCGATGCGACAGGAACGCAACCAGCGGACGGTGCCAATACACCTCATGCACGCCGACGCGCATCGCGGGAAATTGAAAACGATAGCGGAAAATCCCGCCTTCAATCAGCTCCGCTGCGGCTTCCCGGATATCTTCGCGGGATGCCTTCGGACCGTCGAGCAGCAATTCCCCGTCGGCGCTCCAGATCTGGCAGTTGCGCGCCATCGGTTTGTCATACAAGTCGATAGCGTCGAGCGACGTACTAAAAAGAGTCCGCACCATCTTGTCCTCTTTGGTGCTCTGTGCTGCGCGGTCTTCAAATCGACGCACACGATTCCAGCGATTGGTGCGGCGATACGTGTTGAGCAGTAACTCGGCCTGTATTTCCATTTCCTTTTGATCGCGGCGCGGCTCATGGAGCCAGCCCGATTGCGGCACGCGAATGCCGTCGGGTC
Organism: Bacteroidota bacterium; assembly: GCA_021796055.1. Next base: position 8,884 of record JAJYOS010000059.1, on the reverse strand, counting down.
CGTCATGCCTGGCGACGAGTCGCTGGAGGGGCAATTGCAAAGCAAGCGGCATCTGCTCCTGCAGGCGCAGGTAAACCGGAATTCCCCAGAACAAGAGGCTGCCGGGAAAAGGCAGAAGGTGTAATTTGCCCTCAAGGTACTTCTGCCTCACGACCACCGGCAAGCTTGTGAAAGGCGAAAAGGTCAACAGGTATTTCACGCCGTCGAAGGAAGAGTCTTCGGTGACGACGAATCGCCGCGTCCAGGTCGGGAGCGGCTCATCATTCCAATATGGAAAAGAGCGATTCTTGATCGAAGGGAGGATGCGAAAACCGATCTGCTTCAGCTGCGCCGCGTCCTTCACATCTTCGCCGTATGCCCGGTGTAACAGGTGCGCGAGAAACCCGGTGGCGTGCCGACCGGGCAGCTCATGTCCGGGTGCAGAGTAGAACGATTTCCAGAAGGCGCGTTCGGGTCCCTGTTCGCTGCTGCCGAAGAACGTCCAGCGGACCCGGCCCATATCGTCTTGGGTCCTCGAGAGGGCCACAGGCAGAAGAACCACATATCGTTCGTGAGGGAGGTTTTTCGCGGCTATCTCGGCAGGCCAGTACGGATTATCGACGAGATTCCTTCGACGGTGCCCGGCGATATGATGCGCCGGCATCCCACGTCCCAACTCGAGCAATTGCCCCATGATTTGATCGGCAATATTCTCGAGACCCGGGTTGATCTCGTACTCCATCTCGATTTCGGACACATGCCAGCCATACGGGTCATGATCTGAGAACGCAATATCCATCGGGCCGTACGGACTGCGGCCCAAACGAGGAGGAGGCATAAATTCAGAGTAGGCCGGAAGGGGATAATTGCCTGAGCCTCCAAACCACGGGTGACCCGCGATCAATCGCTTCCAGCCGACCGCATCTGTAGCTAACTCCATGTATCACAACTCCGACTTATGAGATCGCCGTTTGCAGCATCGGAACCATTCACGTCCGACGTCCCCTGGCGGATCTGACAAGAAGGGGGACGGGGTTCCCTTGGTTGAGCTGAAAATTCCTCCGCCGGGCTAAAACTAACAAAATGTGCCTTATTCTAAAAGAACACGTGCAACAAGTATTCGTTTCTTAACGCGGAGTTTATCCCGCCCTTGGCGGGGCTCCGAGATTTTCTTTATGCCATTTCCACTGAGGCCGATCAACAGGTTGCACGTGTCGCGACGGTTGGACTTGACGGCCATCCATGCGGCTCCCGTCATCCATTCGCTCTCATCTGAACTTTGTCGCGACACGGATTGCCTCAACGGCAGCCTGATTGAATCTGACCGGCTCCCAGTTGTATATGCTGAGGTACCTGATCTTCGGCATCGAAAGCGTGTTCTCTATGGCAAGCAGCCAATTTATTTCGCTCGTGCTGTGGCCCCAGTCGTACAGCCATTCGTTCGCGGACCAGTACGGGGCGGTGTTCTTCTTCAGCGCGTTCATCGGATCGTAGTCCAAAGCGGGGTCGTAGGCAAAGTCGTAAAAGCTCCAGCCGGGACAGGAATACTTGTTCAGCGCGGCGTAATTCGTCGGGTCACCTTTTCCCCATCCGCCGCAGTGCGTAAAGATATGATCGCGCGGAACCCCGAGGTCATAGCAGATTTTCGATAATTCTTCGAGATGCACGCGCACAACTTCCGCGATCATATTCGCCGTCAGCTGTCCTGAATGAGCGAGGCCGAGTGTGCTCACGGCCGCGTAACCGATCGCCTGCACGCCCCGCGAAGGGAGTTTGTGTACGTTCAACCCGTATGTCGGGTCATCGGATTCCGGCTTGTTCAGAAGCGAGTTCCCGTCGTTATAGTACCAGTTGTTCACGCCAATGGCGCTCTCCCAGCCGACGCTCATGCCGGCAAAGAGATACTTGAGCGAATCGGGGAGGGCGTGCCACCAGTCCACGACTATCGGGACGAGTCTTCGCATGGCAGAGTCGCATGCCTGCTTGTATCGCGGGGCCATCAGGTTGGGCATCGGGAGTACACGCGCCTGACTTCCCCAGTTTCTCCAGCCTATCTTGACCGCGGAATCAGGCGACCACCAGTCCCACTCAACGTCGTATTTGTTCTTCGGATTGTATCCGGGCTTGTTCGGGTCCCACCAGTTCCAGAGATCGGGCCTGGCGCCCCAGTAGCTCTCTCCATCCCAGCGAATGAAAACGGGGATGTCGTACTGCCGGGAAAGCGACAGGACTTTCCTCAGCATGCTGTCGCAGTGGGCAGGAGAATACTGAAGGTAAGATATCGCGTACGCCGCCCCCACCGCGATCTTCCGTTGAGCGGAACTTCCGAATACCGAGTCTATCTGCTGGAAGTCCTGGACGGTACTGTCGCGGTACATCAGGTTCAGCAAAATATATTGGGACGGGTCGGGATTCCGGGCCGAATTGCCCCCGGGGCTTCCGGCCAGGCAAATTGTTGAAAGTGATAAAATAAATGCCATAGCAAGGAACATCCGTTTCATTTCCGATACCTCCGGGTTTTGTTTTCCGAACAGAGAACCGCATGCGACAACCTTCAGCGCTGCAAATTCTCGCGCCACCAAAATTAACAAGTGTCGTGGGCTCTACCAAGAGACGGCTGCCGACGCTTTGAGGAACCCGTCGGGGACTGTTCGCAATCCAGAGGAGGGGTTGCTCAGATGGACGTGTTATGTATGGGGCGGCCCCAACTGCCATGGATTACCCGGGCTGAAGGCGGCCGGTTAGGCTCTGCGAGTCCAACCGCTCCTTCTAAAATTCCGCCCTGACTCCGATGTTGAAGAATCTTGCCGAGAGAAGATTCGGGACCTCCAACGGGTAACTGAATTCCCCCGGAATCGTGTACCATGAATATGATACGATGTTGTTCTTATCGAACACATTGAGCACGTCGACATTCAGAGTCAGACTTCTCTTCTCACCCAGGTTGAATTTCATGGTCAGCCCCATGTCTATCCTGTAATAAAACGGGTACGGGTAAACAAGGTTGAAGTCCGGGACGGTTTGAGTGGTGCCGTCGGGTCCGGTCACGTTCATCATAGGATGATAATTATAACCGGTGCCGAACAAGAGTGTGACATGCGCCTGCGAATTGTGGAGCTCCGGCATCGCATCCTGGAGGAAGATCCTGATGGTGTGAGTCTGATCGAGGAGGCTCCTCTGGTACGGTCCGCTTTCCCTCCTGTCCCTGGCGACCATGTAACCGTATCCGATCCAGGTATCCAGACGCTGAGAAAGCTTGCCCTCGTACTGGAGATCGAAACCGTAGGCATATCCGTTATAGTTGTTCGTGTCGCCGTATGTCAGCTCCAGCTGATTGGTGTAATAATATGGGAGCTGCCTGCTCAGGCTCTTGTAGTAGACTTCAGCCAGCACGTGAGTGTCATTCTCAAATGCCCTCTCGTATCTGAGCTGGTACTGGATTGCGAGCTGCGACCGGAGATTCGCTGCCTGTTGCGGAGTTTTGTCGCGTGTCTCATAGAAGTACGGCGGCTGGTAGTAGTATCCCCATCCGATGCTCAGCAAATTGGCGGTGTCGGGCCTGAACGACGCGGAGGCACGGGGCGAGAGGAGGAATTCGTTTGTGAAGTGATACTTCAGCGCCCGCAGGCCGAGGTTGAACGTGAGATTCCGGGAAGGAATCACATCCTCCTCGATATAACCGGATATCGAGTTGAACTTAATCCTCTGTCTCTGGTAGGCAAAGTAAGACGGGCCCGGCGGCGGTATATAGTAGCTCGATTCGTTCAGCAAATTGTCCATCAGAGAAGTTCTCAATGTGATTCCGGCTTTCGTGTCGTGCGTTCCGTGATGCGAATCGAAGTTCGTCTTGAATTCAAGCCGGTTCATGTTGAGCGAGTTGCCGGCAAATTCGTAACCCGTGCCGAGATAGCTCACGCTGTCCTGTGGATCGTATGAACTTGGGGAATAGTAGATGCCGTAAGAGAGATTTTCGTCGTACGACTCTTTGTCTGAGTAGCAGGCGAAGGAGGCCGAGAGGATCGAGTTCTCATCCATGGGTGCAGTGAGCCTGAGTCCGAGGAGGTTGGAATCGTACTCGTAGTTATCGGCGCCTGCAAATTTCAGCGCGATCCGGCGGAAGGCGTACCATGCGTCGACCGCAAAATCGCCGGTCCAGTCCCGCGGCGTTAAGTCGAACGTGTTCCTCGCGGTCATGAACAACAATTCCGTTTTGATGTTACCGGGCAGGGTGGCAGTGGCGAGGAACTGGAAATCCATGTACCTCGGCACATACGCCCCCTTTGTCTGGAGCGCATTCGTGAACGACGAGGGATAGGCGTAGCGGAAACCGGCAACCCAGCTCAATGCACCTATCCTGTCGTGCAGCGTGGCGCCGAGGTTGAGCAGGTCGGCATCGACTTCGCCGCCGAGCCCCGGCTCCTGGACCCTCTTGTAATTGACGACGAGGACGGACGACATCTTATCGCCGTATTGCACCGGGAACGCGCCATCGTAGAACTCCAGGCTCCCGACCATATTCTGATTAACGGCCGACTGGTTCTCCTCTATGCCCTGCCGGACGAGGTACGGCCTGTAAATCTGAAATCCGTCGAGATAGATGAGATTCGCGTCGAAGTTCTGCCCCCGCACGTTGTACGCGCTCGTCAGCTCGTTGTCCGAAGAGACGCCCGGGAGGATTGTCACACTCCGGAGGACGTCCGAATAGACGGTCGGTATGTACTGAAGATTCTTCTCTTCGATCTTATGAATGCCCGGGGAGGCGGTTTGCCGTTCGGCGCTTATGGTCACTTCGTGGGCAAGATAAGCGGTCGGCTTCAGCGAAATATTGATGAGGGGGATTCTCATTCCGGGGGCGACGTTCAGCTCCCTTGACGCGGGCTCATACCCGACGCGGCTGAACCGGATCGTATAATTACCCGCGCCGATATTCAGAGAGAAATTACCGAGACTGTCGGTTGCCGTGCCTGAAAAAGTGCGGAGGATAACGACGTTTACACCTGCGAGCGGCAGATTTGTTTTCGCATCGCTCACATGGCCCCGGAGCGGTTCGGGATTCTCCTGCGCGCGAGCCTGCAACGAAACTATGGTGACGACGAGGAAAAAGAAGCGGGCCGACTTTCCCAGGCTGGCGCGCATATGGATCTCCTTGCTTTGCGGTTCGAAATTGTTTCAGTACCTGATCACTCAAAGATCAGTTGTAGCAAGGAGTCTTAAGCTTCACTCAGAAAGGTTTGATTCTCAAAACAGTTACCCGACACACACGATGTTAAGGCAGAGGGCGAAGAAAATCAAGGTTGCTTGAGCGGTCGGCCGTCAGCGGCCAGAGGCCGGCAGTCCGTGGAAAGGAGGCATGTGGGCTGCCGGATCCTCTGTTCAGCGGGGAGCTGTCACTTTGCAGCCGCAGGTTCGGCAGGCTGTTCGTCGGTTTTCTTATGCCTTATGCCGACATCCTTCACGGCCCTTATTGCCCTGTATTGGTTGTAGAACTCCACGTCCTTCGTTCTGAACCTCTTGCGGACGAGAATCCTCATTTTGAGGAGATGAGCGGGCATTCCGAGAAAGTAAGTCCCCTTTCCGAGCCGCCGGATCTTCAATTCAAGGAGCCGAAACGCCTTTAATAGAAATTGAGATGTCTTTCCAGGGCAATGTGTGGAGTATTTGAGGAGATGAATCTCCATTCCGGGATTGCAAGAAGGCTTTCCGAGGCTGTGAGCGGAGTATTTGTCGCGATGAGTTCCCGATCCGGGGGCATACGATGACATTTTGTAACATTCAGCAGGGTTTCCGGCACACAGGTGCGGGAATCGGGAAGGGCAGGGTTTGAAGGCACGGAAACCATGGTGCGGTAAACGCCCGGGGAACTTCCGGCTTAACGTGGCGAATTGTGCAGTATATGAAATACGGCTCATAGTCGCATAGGAATGACTCAGATTATTGGGTTGTGCTTTGGATGGTTGGAACAAAAGCTGGTGTGTCGCTATCCTTTAAGTGCGCCGGTCAACAGGGGAAACACATCGACTATCCTCGAATCTTCATCGTGCCGGCTCTTGCCGCTTGCCGGGATTTGCTATCGTGACGACTCCGTAAGTTTAATAAGATGGAACGGAGATGTCAAGTAAAATCTTTGGACGGGCGGGGGGAGGAGGAGGGCAAATGAAGGGATGGAACAGGGCGGGGAGTGAGGTTGGGTCTACCGACCGGTATGCTTCCCCTTGCCCCTCGGCACAAGCCCGTTTCTCCTCAGCCATTCGATCGATTTCTGGAAGCTCTCGGCGGGAATACGAAGTTTCTCCGGAGTCCAATTTTCACGCGCCTCCGTCACGATCTCATCGTCGGTTGGATTCTTCCCATCGAGCAAGAGATCATTCCAGGCGGCATAGACCGTCGCCACAACTTCTGCGCGGTCGGTTTTCATCGGGACAAAGAGGCTGATGATTCTGTCCACCTCTTCCTCCAAGTCCCCAAGGTCGGCGGATAAATCCTGAAGGAAGAGCCCAAGGTTCTTCTTCCCGATGTACAGCCTTCCTTCAGCGCCTTCCCTTCTCCTGGTCTGAAATCTTCCGGTCTTGTCCGCGCGGGATTCGACTTTGAGAAGATGCGGAAAGTCCGCAGGTCCGGCAGCCATCCGCTTGGGGACTCTTCCAAGATCGATGTCGAGGAAGTTTTCGATCACGTGGCATATCTTCTCGCCCTTCACGTGTCCGAGCGTCGACTTATGCTCGGGCCGTGCTTCGTGTGCCATAATTATTTTTCCAAGCAGCCCGACATGGATATCCGTCGGACTTAGCTTGAAACGTCGTGGCACCGCTATGGTTTCCTTTACCAACTCTCCATTGAATGCCTTCTGCATAAGGGTGTTGAAAAGGTTGTCCAATTCTTTTTCGGACTCTCTCTGCTTGGCGCGCAACGACTCGACCTTTTCCACCAAAGCCGAAAACTTCTTCTGCTCGGCCAAGGGTGGCAGAGCGATCCTGAACGAGCGGACTTGACTAAAATTGAACGCTTGTCTTGTTGCCCCTGAATTGCGCGATAATATCTTTGATTGGTATGAAGGCATTGAAATTAGGAAAGAAAGATACTCGGGGAGAACCACGGATTGCATTGGTCTAATTATACATACATGCTGGTTAACATTGGCACCGTCATCGGGACCTTCATAAGAAGCAACCCTTCCTATTGATGCACCGGTAATATTTAGAAGCACGTCTCCGCTCTTTAGCCAGGTCCTCTTCATGCTATTGTGTACTTGGGTTGAAATGTGCGTGACGTTAATTAGATCAAGCCGATTCATCAACACGTTTTGACTTCTGATGAAATCAATTCCAGCGAAAAGATATGTCGATTCGCCACCAAGAGGTGTGCTCCCACTGGAAATATGTGAAGAAATTTCAGAGACCGCAACCAGGCCCCATCCCTTCGGATTTGTCACCGGATCGCCGAACATTTCCAGGAAAGCCGACTGCAGGAATTGCTCCGTGAGTTCGTTTGCCTGCCTGCGCTTCTCTCGCGCGGCATCGGCTTTCTCTAAGATGGATGCGATTTGCTTTTGGATGGGAAGAGAAGGAAGAGGAATATTCAATCTATCGAAGACACCTTTGGGTACGCGCTGTTGACCAGCAGTACCAGTCATATTATTTGCCGCAAACTGACGGACTTTTTCTTGCCGCAAGAAATAATAAACCCATTCCGAGATGACCCTGTCTTTGGTTCTCAGGACATGAAACTCTGTCGAGCCGAATCATTGACCATTCTTCAATCCCTTCGCAATTGCACACTTACCATTTTCCATGCAGGGAGTGATTTTCGCAAACAAAATATCATTCTCCCTGAAAGGCGTGTACCCCTTTGACACTTCGCCGTAGGTTCTAACTTCGGCATTAACTACTGACCCAGTAATTTCGTCGACTGCAGACATAGGTACGAATGTTACTGGCGTATCTGGCCGTAACTCATTAGTTCCACGAGGATTTACTTCGCAAACCTCGCCGAGAAGATGTATTTCAAACACGTTCTTCATTTCTTCAACTTGAAATTAAACGCCGCTTGAGATAGATTGTAGTCACGATGGATAAGAACAAATCTCTTCTTTTCACAAATAAATTTCTTCGCAACCCTAAGACTCGCGAACAAATCCTTATCGATCACGCTGCAGCCTCCGCACGAATTGAGGGTGTCAAGAATGCGAAGAAGCGTGCCCAAGCTATTCTTGTCAAGTTTTATGGGCATTCTTCAAAGCGCGGTCGATAGCCCGCTTCATTATCGCGGTCATCGGACGGTAGTTGTTGTCGACACCTGCCTGAATAGCGGCAACGTAATTTTCAAATTCCTTTCCCCGGCTTCCTATGAAGCTGAAATCCAACCCGGGTAACCCTGCCTGGTAAGCCATAAGAGAAGCCAACAGTCTCGCTGTCCGCCCGTTCCCTTCCCTGTAAGGATGAATCAGGAGGAATTCGACATGAACCACAGCTACGCTGCGGGCAACCTCCTCGACATTTTTTCCGACGCAGGGAGTATGCTTGCTGAGCACCTCTCTTTCAAAGTTTGTCATGAGCTGAGGTATATACCTAGCCGTTGCAAATGTGAACCCTCCTTTTGTCAGGTTCACATCTCTATACCGGCCAGCCCAATCATAAATCTTGCCTAAGAACAGCTCATGGATTCGGTCGATATCTGCATTGACAAATCTGTGTTCAGCAGATATCTCTTTCCTCAAAGCGACCTCAGCGTCTATGTAGCCCTCGAGCTCCGCATCCTCCATCTCTCGCATTTTGACGATAACCAGCTTGTTGCGCAACACCCTTCCTGCTGAACCGCGTTGAGAATCATCGACACCTGATGCAATGTACTTGACCTGGCCGACTTTCTTTTTAACTGCCATGGATTATCTTCTGTATGTCATAGCGTG
>JAJYOS010000618.1 GCA_021796055.1 Bacteroidota bacterium | reverse complement strand
TAGAAAAAGCCATATCATCAAGGAACTGAGGAATAGTCAATGTCTGAGGTCGCGGCACAAAGCTCGAAGATAAACAAAACATATCTAAAGGTGGGGGAGAAGTTCCCGTTCTGTAAAGGGTGCGGTCACCATCACATAACGAACGCGATAAACACGGCACTTGTCAGGCTGGATCTGGAAGCGCGGCACGTGAATATTACAAGCGACATAGGATGTGTCGGACTTATCGATTCGTTGTTCGAGGGCGTACATTCGCTCCACACGACTCACGGCAGGTCGACGGCGTTCTCGACAGGTGTGGAAATAGCCGATTCGATCCTGGCAGATTCCAAGCTTAAAAATATCGTCGTGATCGGAGACGGCGGTGCGATGATAGGTCTCCTTCATCTCATCAACGCTGCCCAGATGAACGTCGATGTTACGGTTGTCCTCTACAACAATTTCCTTTTCGGGATGACCGGCGGGCAGAACTCCAGTTTTTCGCCGCTCAACTTCGTCACCGCCACGACGCCCGGAGGAAACATTATACCGCCGGTCGATTTGCTGGCGATCTTGAAGGGCGCGAACGCGGGCTTCCTGGCAAGGAAGACGGCGACCGATGCCGATCTCGCCGAGACGATTGCGCAAGCTATAAACCATCCGGGTTTTGCGCTTGTCGAAGTGCTGGAACTGTGTACGGAGTATGCCGTCCGCGGCAACGTAATTCGCGGAAACAAGCTCGCGGAAATAGATCCCGGTACCGTTGCGGAACTGGGCGTACTGGTGAACCGGCGGAACAGAAAAGAGTTTGGAGTTTCATACAGAGAAAAGTTCTCGGGGCCTGTGCCGGCAGCCAGGGTGACCGAAATTGAGCCCCGTTATGAGAATGCGCTTGAGAAAAGGATCGGCTTCGTTATAGGCGGAACGGCTGGAGAGCGCGTGCAATTCGCGTCGTATATGCTCATGCAGGCGGCAGTACTCTCGGGCGCCAACGCCACTCAGAAGAACGACAATCCGGTCACACAGGGAACGGGATTCTCACTCTCGGAGGTCGTCATATCGCGGGACGAAATCTTCTATACCGGTATCGACACGCCCGACATCGTGGTCGTCGTGTCGGAAGATGGAGTGCGGGAGTTGGAGGCAAAAGGGACATTCAGAAGTGCCGATGCAGATACACTGGTCATTGCGGATGACACCCTCACGCTTCCTGCGTGCGCGGGGAAAGTCGTGAAGCTGCCGCTCAGAAAGAAATATCTGCCGGCGGGGGCGGCCTTCGCGGGAATACTTACGGCTGCAAAAACTACAGGTATGCTCCCGATGCTGGCGTTCCAGGACGTTGCTGCGATGCAGAACAAACCCGAGGAGCTGCTGTCGATAATAGAAAACGTCGTCGGAGGAATTTAAGGAGACGATTATGGCGAATGGTGAACCCGAAATCAGGCAGACAATAATTTCGATTCTCGAGGAAGCTATCGGGAGTGAGATCGAGTCCGAGGAAAAGTATTTGCACGCCGCCGAGCTGGCTTGCGACACGAGGGTGAGTGAATTCTTCCTTTCATTGGCAAAGATGGAGCGGGAACACAAGGAGCAGCTTACTGCGCAGCTGGAAGAACTGCGTGCTCAGATGAAAATCGTCGGCGAGATGAACGATATGTTTATTTGAAACCCTGCGGAGTATGGTTGGGGTTCTGTTTGGCGGCAGCCGAGGTTTTCGAACCTGTATCGGCGGGCTGAAGGGTAATGTGATACCAATGGTCGTGGCTTCTGTTTGAGTCTCGTCTCTTGCCTGGAATTGTTTGGACCATTGGGCCGGTTTAACTTCCTTTCGTGAATCGACCTTTGACTGACCGCCGTCCGCTCCGGGCGTTATGTGGTCCTTGATTGAATGGGTCTGTATACATGGCATCTGATGGATGCGGATTACCCTGATGGGGTTTCTCCAATGACTCTGATGAAGTCTGCTGTTGTACTTTTCGCGGCTTTAGTCCACGCTTCGTGTTCAAGTCTATCGTTTCCCGGTATCTCCCCACTTAAGAAAGATCTTGGCATCGGGAAATTGCCGGTGCAATCCGATTATCCGAATTCAGACGCAGTGACGATCCTGGACAGAACGGATGTGAAGATGCTTGCGGTCAATGGTTATAGCTATCGCGTTTTCAAAAGAGTCCCGTGGGTCGAAAAACTTTTCAAGAATATCGGGAAGGAGTCGACCGTCACAATACCTCTCCGGCCGGGCGAGTCTCTTCTCAAGATCAGGGGACGGGCCATCGAGCCCGACGGCGAAGTTGTCGAGATAAACCCTGCGGACTTTTTCGTTGCCTCGGGTGAATGGGGGGAGGGCTCGATTTTCTATGCGGGCGGACAGAGAATCAAGTTCACCTGTCCCGCAATTCAAAGAGGATCCGTCATCGAATACGCTTACGAGGAGGAAGTGAACTTGCCGTTTCCTTCCGGCGAATGGGACTTCCAGCGATATATACCGGTCATGAGGAGCATCTACACGTTGACCGTCCCGGAAGCATTCTTCCACAGCATCTCTGACAGCGGTGCCAATTGGAAATGGAACACCAAGACATACAACTTTCCGGATATCGGTAAGCCCTTTTGCGACCGCCACCTCAGTCAGAAAGGCGTGGGTGAGAATTACGAAGATACATTCACATGGAAGTTGAGCAATATAAAGAGGCAAAGGAATTGTTCTACGGAAACAGTAACGCAGAGGGCGAACAGGTGGTTCTAAGCGAAAAGTAACCTGCCCGTGATGTGGACCGCGAAAGCAATCACATGGTCAATTGAACTGGGCACCTTCCATGATCCATATCTTCAGACCATGGATTTGATTGCTGTTGAGCTTTGGCACCGGTGGAGGAGGCATTATGTATCCTTTGCCTTCGACCACCTGGATCAGGATGCTGGACACAGTGTCCTTCGGTATAACGACTCCTACCTGGCCCGAAAACAAATTAGTGTAGCTCGTGAGATCGACGTTTCCTGCGGCGGTTTGATCGTCATGACAACCATAGTAACTGCAGTCCTGGTCGAAGAGCGGCTGCACCTGTTTTGTGTAGCTCACGTTCGAATTCGGAAAGATGATCTGCGTGCCGGACGACGGGCCGACCACATTCTTGCAGGATGACAGCAGCACGAAGGTCCCTAAAATTGTAGACAGCAATAACAGGTGCGAATATTTCATGGCGTAATTTAACATTCCGTTATTCTGAATCAATGACACGGCTTTGCCGCACGCCGTGTCGACCTTTTAAAAGACCCCTTCCTTTCTTAAATTTATTCAATGAGAGCTCTTGTCTTCTTTTTCGCATTCAGCTTCTACATGGCGGTATCGAACGTCGACCCGAAGCCGATTGAGC
>JAJYOS010000058.1 GCA_021796055.1 Bacteroidota bacterium | reverse complement strand
TCCTCAGTCCTTTCCCGCCATGCGGGGTCATTTTGACGTGATGCGGTTGAGTATGACAATGTCTACTCTCCTGTTTTCTCCTTTGTCGGCCGGGGTGTCGTTCGGAACAAGAGGATGATATTGCCCGTAGCCGACTATCGCCACTTTCTCCGGCCGTATTGGATAATGTTTCAATAAATAATAACCCACATTCATCGCCCGTGCAATTGACAGCTGCCAGTTAGACGGGTAAAGCGCCGTGTGAATCGGCGTATTGTCGGTGTTTCCTTCGATGCGAATCTCGTTCGGTATGGATGAAAGTAGGAACCCTAGCGTATCGAGTGCCGGGAGCGCATCAGGTTTGATATCGGCTTTGCCGGGATCAAACATCAACTTCTCAAGGAAATGAACTGTCACTCCACGTTCGTCCTCTGTAATCAAGATATTGCCGCTTCTCAGGTTGTTTCCCAGAACGGATTTTACCTTGCGTTCCATTTCCATGGACTGTCTCATAGGGGGGGTGACCGACGGGGCGGTCATCACTCCCTGGCTCCCTGGAAGTGGACCGGCAGTGTTCCCGCCGCCGAACACATTCTCGAAAGCAGAAACGACCAGCTTGTATTTTTTCATATCGACCTGGGAGCTGGCATATAGTATTACAAAGAGGCCCAGAAGAAGCGTGATCAAGTCTGAATACGTCAGGAGCCATCTTTCCTGGTTATCATGCTCCGCGCTGTGCCTCTTCCGCATTACAGATCACCCTGCTCGCCGCTCGGAAGCATTGATTTCAGTTTGGCTGCGACGATGGCGGGAATCTCACCCGCCTGCAATGCCAGCACCCCTTCGAGCGTTATCTCCATGAGGAGGTTCTCCTCTGCGTGGATTGTCTTCAACTTATCGGCAATCGGGAGCCAAATGATATTGGCAGTGAAGATACCCCAAAGCGTAGCGATGAAGGCGCTCGCGATATGGTGAATGAGGTCGTTCGGGTTTCCTCCCGCGTTAGCGAGTGTCACGATGAGCCCCATAACGGTACCTATGATTCCCATCGTTGGAGCATAGCCCCCCATTTTCTGAAATATCTGCGCGTTGGAGGCGTGGCGTTCGTTCAGGAATCCCATTTCAGTCTCGGCGACCGCCCGCATCGTCTGCGGATCCGTTCCGTCGATCGCAAAACGCAACATCTTCTTCAGGAACGTGTGATCGATATTGTTGAGTTCTTTCTCCAGGACGAGAAGCCCGTCTTTGCGTGCCACAGTAGCGAAGCGGACTATGGTGTCGATCATTTTCTTGACATCTTGCTTCGGAGGCATGAAAGCGACGAGCGCGAATTTCCAAATGCTGCCGAACTGCTTGAATGAAGTTCCGATCATCGCGGTCGCGAAGGTGCCTCCGATAACGATCGTGATGGCCGGGATCATTATCAGCGCGCCGAAATTTCCTCCTTCCATAAGGAAGGATCCGAATATCGCGATCAGGCCGAACAATAGTCCGACCACCGTCCCTATTTCGATGGTTTTCTTCATGCCTTAGAGGTAATTCGCCAGAGAGAGTTGAATGATTCCGGAGCCTGTTTTCAGTGCCGCGTTCAATGTTGTCTGCTGCTGCTGAAGTTGGATTACGGCAGATGCCACGTCGGTATTTCCCAGGTTCGATATCGTCGTTTGAAGCGTTTGATTCTGGGAACTCAACTGATTTTGGATGAGGTTAAACCGGTCCATCATCGCGCCCGCTTTCGCGTTGGTGTTTATCATCGAGTTAAGGTAGTTGCTGACGGTTGATAGGTTTGCCTGGCTCGGCGTGTTCCCGCTCGCCATCGAGTTCTCGATTGAGATAAGATCGTTGAAAAGATTCCCGTTATTGAAAGCTTCGGCGCCGGTGATATTATATTGTTCGGTCATCTGTTGGCCGACATTGAGTTGAAGGGCGCCACCCACGCCGTTTGGATTGGCGCTGACGGCAGTCTGCGCCGCGTTCATAAAAAAGGGCTGCGATGTCGTTTCCGTCCCTCCAAAAATATATTTTCCCCCGTACTGCGTATTCGAAAGGTCAAGGAGCTGTTTGATCTGCTGCCCGAGTTCAGTGCCGTAGCTTTGAAGATCGTGCGCATTGGTGTCGTTCGCCGCTGAAACCATCATGGTCTTAATATTTGTGAGGATGCCCACGGCGCTATTCAGCACAGAGCTCTGTTCGTTCAAGAATCCGTAAGCGTACTGCGCGTTCTGGGTGTAGACATTATTCTGATTAACCTGTCCTTGAAGCAGCATCAGCTGCTGGTTGAGAGCCGGATTGTCGGAAGGAGAGTTCACAATCTGGCCGGTCGAGATCTGCTCCTGCAGCTTGTTGATGGACGAGTTGTCCTGGCCAAGCGAGTAAAGCAGATCGCTCACGATCTGTTGTTCATTGATTCTCATTTTACGGCACCATTCCGATAATTGTCTGGTACATCGCGTCCGCTGTCGTAATAACCTTGGCGGCGGCCTCGAACGAATGCTGATACTGAATCATGTTGGTCAGCTCCTGGTTGAGGGAAACGCCGGAGATCGAAGACTGGAAAGCCTGCATCTGATTCTGCTGGAGTTGAATGGTTTGGACATTGTTGTTGGCAGTCTGTGAATCTGTACCGACCTGGTTCACAAGGGCCTCATAAGCATTGATGATAGACTGACCGTTGCTCATCACTGGTGCGTTCAGCACGTTGCCCATGGCGGCCGCGTTCTGGCCGTCGCCAGGCGCTCCTGAAGAGGAAGCCGCTATGTTGTTCAGATTAGAAATAATGTTTTGAGACACCTGTATCGTCCCGGCGGTAGTTCCCTGGAAGAAGTCTCCTCCCTGCGTGGCCTGTTTTCCATTTGTAGAGAGCGTGTAGCCGGCGTTGTTGAATGTATTGATTGTCTTGGCGAATGTCGAAGCAATC
Organism: Bacteroidota bacterium; assembly: GCA_021796055.1. The sequence goes on along the minus strand of JAJYOS010000058.1, from coordinate 11,255 downwards.
GTATCGAGTTGCGAAGAGTACGCTGGGATCTGGGTGTCGTAAGAGTTCATAAGCCCAGCCAGTTCGCCTGAAGAGATCGTGGCAGGCACCGAAGAATCAGAGCGACCGACGGTTATTCCGGAAGAGGTCTGCGTCATGCTGAACTTAAACGCGCTTCCCGCCGCGACCAGGACAGCCCCGCCCGCAGTCACGTTCATTACGCCATTCGAGTCCGTCACCACCTTCACGTTCACCAGATTGCTCAGCTGACTGATCGCGTTATTCATCTGGTCCTGAAGATCCGAGGAATTCCTCGATGTTCCCGCGTTGGCCATGAGCTGTTTGTTGATGCTCGCGATGGTTCCAGCGAGCGTGTTGATTTGATTTACATCCGATCCGATTTGCTGGCTTACCTGGTACTTTACGTTCTGGAGCTGACTGTTCAGGGAATTGAAAGTAGTGGCGACGTTTATTCCGGCCTGCAATACGTTTTGTCTCAGTCCGCTGTCTTCGGGAGATTGCGACAGAGTCTGCATCGCGCCGAAAAACGCGTTAAGTTGCGCGGTCAATCCGTTTGTCGAGGTAGCCGTCTCGTTGAAGATCCCCCCGATCGATGTCAGGGTTTGCTGGTTGATATTTGCCTGACTCAAATCTGAGTTCAGGTTTGTTACCTGCTCATTAACGTAGGCATTTCTGACGCCCTGTATGCCGGTCACTTCCACGCCTGTGCCGAGGTAGCCGTAAGGCGTCTCGACCGGGATGGCCGCCTGTGTGTCGACGCGCTGCCTGGTATAACCAGGAGTATTCGCGTTCGCTATGTTGTGCGCGGTCGTGTTCAGCTCGGTCTGGCTCGTGTTGAGAGCCTCATTCCCGATGTTAAGTATGCTTGTTAGTCCGCTCATGACAGCTCAGGCTTTCTTGTCGACCAGTCTTCGCTTACCGTCGTCGGTAAGGATTCGGATATTCTGTTTAATGAAGGCGAGCGAATGCAGGAGCAAAACCTGGCACATATCGTTCAGCCTCATTACGTTCGCGAATACCGCACGGAATTTCCCATGGAGTTCCAGAAACTTGCCTGCATACTCACTTCCCAGTTTACCGTCTAGAGACGCGGGCTCGACGAGCTCTTCTCCCGAAAGAGAAAGAGTCCGAAGAATTTCCGCTCTTTCCTTTTCAAGTACGCGTATCTCGTTCATCCTGGAAAGCTCTTCGCTCACCAATGTTTGGAGCCTTTCCGTATCGAGACTGGAAATTGCTGATCGTTTCTTCAAAAGTATCTCCGCCATTTTTTCGAACTCGGCGGTTTCCAGTCCAGTTAAGTCTAGCAAACGTTTCTTACTATTGTCCTCCATTGCCAACCTCACTCGCGTCGAACATGTTTAAATAGTTCATTACTCTCTTGACGTATGTTTGTGTCTCCGGGTATGGAGGCACGCCACCGTATTGCTCAACCGCTCCGGGTCCCGCATTGTAAGAAGCCAGCGCCTTTTCAAGGTCGCCGGGAAATTTCTCCACAAGGCTTTTCAGATACTTCGCGCCACCCATTATGTTCTCCTTCGGGTTGAACGGGTTTGAGACGCCCATTTCCTTTGCAGTCGAATCGGTAAGCTGCATGAGCCCTTTCGCATCCTTGACCGAAAGCGAGTCGGCGTTCCCCGAAGATTCCGCGGCGATGACAGCTTTTATCAGGTTAGGCTGCAAATTGTAGGTACCTGCCGCTTCATTAATTATATCGGAATATTTACCGACGTTCTCCAGCAGCGAACCCGAGCTGTAGGCTTTTATCTTCTGAAGAACATTTTGCGGCTTATCGGGAAGCCCCTGGACCGGATCGTTGAGCTCCGACTGAGAAACCCCGGCAGGAGTCGTGTCCATCTCCTCACCGGTAAGCTGCTTGTAAAGCATGCTACCGATGCCGAGGCTTGAATTCTTTGTCATGTATTCCGAGAGCTTCATATTAAACAGGCCGGTCATGATACCGTTTCCGTATCCCTTGTTGTCGCTCTTTCCGTCGATATTCTCGGTTTCCTGCATGGCTTTCAGCATATACTGCATGAACACGGCTTCAAAGTCTTTCACAGCGACTTTGAGTTTCGCTTTTTGCTGCGCGGTTAACTGAACCTGTCCTGCCGATATGTTTTGCTGAATCTTATCCATGCCGGTTACATTATCACTAGTTGTGCTTTCAAAGCTCCGGCGGCCTTCAACGCCTGGAATATTGCTATTATGTCTTCCGGTCTGACCTTAAGCGAGTTCAGAGCGTTGGCGATATCCTGTACCGTTGCCGCGCCGTTTATGGCGACGACGGAGCTCGTGTCCTGGTTCGCCTGCAGCGTTGCCGCCTCGGTGGCATAGGTCTGGCCCTGAGAGAATGGCGCGGGTTGTGAGATGACGGGATAAGCCTGAACTTCGATATTCAGATTACCATGCGAAATAGCAACAGGAAGGATCGTCACGTTCTGCCCTATGACGACGGTGCCTGTGCGTTCATTAATAACCACTCTCGCGACAACATCGGGAACGACCTGAAGCATCTCTATCTGCGAAATGAATTGGACAATTTTATTCTGCGGTTGAAACGCCTTCGGCACGTTGACATCTATTCTCCCACCGTCTATCGCATACGCGACCGGGCTACCGACGCTCTTGTTTATTACTTCTGCAACCCTGTCGGCGGTCGTGAAATCTTCTTGCGAGAGAATTATTGAGATGTCCCCGTTGTTGTCGAACTGAACCGGAGGAGTTCTCTGGACGAGGGCGCCATTGGGAATCCTGCCGGTGGTCGTGAAGTTGTTCTGTATCATCGACCCCGCTGCCTGGAAGTTGTAGCCACCGACGGAGATTGGGCCCTGTGCCGTCGCGTAAACCCTGCCGTCTTGTCCGACCAGGTCGGTCAGAAGAAGCGCGCCGCCCTGCAAACTGGTTGCGTCTCCCATGGACGAAACGGTTACGTCAATCGAGGCGCCTTTCGCAGAGAAAGGTGGAATCGACGCCACCACCATAACGGCGGCCACGTTTCTCATCCTGATCTGGCTCTGATCGAGCGTGATGCCGAACCTCTTCATCATGCTTGCAACCGACTGTTGGGTAAGGATCGACATCTGAGAATCGCCGGTCCCGTTAAGCCCGACGACGAGGCCGTAGCCGATAACCTGGTAATGATTGACGCCCTTGATATAGGCAATGTCCTTTATACGTGTCGCGTACGCGACAGAAGCTGCCATTAAGAGTATTACAAAAGTCTTTTTCATCACTTACCTCAGAAAAGCCAATGGAAAAATGCCATGAGCCAGCTCGGGTTTTGCGCTGAGTTGACTGAACCGGATCCTTCAAACACGATCTTGGCGTCCGATATCTGCGACGAGTATATCGTGTTGTCGGGGAGTATGTCTGACGGGCGAATGACGCCGCTAATCTTTATAATCTGATCCTGACCATTGATCGATATGTCCCTACTCCCTTTGATTTCAAGGTTGCCGTACTGGTCCACCCTGACTACCTGGGCGCTGACGGTGGCCTGGACGCTACCGGTTTCGCTTGTCGAGCCACTTCCTTTGAAATCGTTTGTTGTGCCAAGGGACCCGCTGCCTGACGGACCGGTCGCGTTCCCGACCGACAGCGCGCCGTTCAAGCCTACGTTGCTTGCCCTGCTCGTGTTTGTCGATTGATCCTTTGACGCGGAACTCTGCTCTGTCACGATCACGGTCACGGCATCTCCGACTCTCGATGCCTTATAATCTGAGAATAGGGATCTCATCGGATTGCGCATTGCTTGCCCATACGACGTGCCGGCAAGCAGAAACGTCAGCGCTACGATTCTTACCATCTTTATCCTGCCGTTGATATATGTTTGCGGTTCGTTGTTCATAATTGATCCTCCAAGACTTCTAATTCACTAAAAGAACCTCGCCTTTGCCGATAACCCTGGCACGAAGGCTTTGCCTGTACTCGTTTGCGACATTGATAACATCGCCCATTCTCCCGTCTTGCAGCGCGCTTCCCTGGTCGCTAACCGTGATGTTCTTCGTCCTGAATATGATCGTTATTGCCTCACCCTGTTTGATTAACGGCTTGCGAGCGAACATGCTGAACGTCAGCGGCTTTCCGCTCTGTATCCATTGCGTCGTCCACTTTCCATCGAGCTGGCCGAGGTTTAACACGGGGTTATTGATATCGGTCGTTTCGGTTCTCACAGTGGTCACTTCGTCTCGGCTAATTACGCTGTGCGGGTTGATGGTCTGAGTCGAGACAAGAACCTTCTGGAAAGTCCTGATCTTCACCGTCACCGGTATTACTTGCGTGAAACCCTTTTCGCGTCCGACCGCATGAGCCCTGACGAGGAAAGTCACGAGACCTTTCATGGTTACTGAGTTTACTGACGAAACAACCAGGCGGCATTTCTTATAGCCGACGCCGTAGCTGGGTCTGAGGTCTTCAAACTCTAGTGAAGTCTCCAGCGATCTCGGGAGCGTGTTCTTTATATATGCGGCAACGATGTCGCGTACGGCAGACCCGCTCACGGTCTGGCCAAACGCCTCGCTCACAGCGAAGGAGGTCAGCGATAGCACAAGAATCATTCCCGCGAAGGAAACGCATTTCATTCCATCATCTCCTACTGTACAAGGTTATTCGCGATCTGCATCATCGAGTTGGCAGTCTGGACCGCCTTCGAGTTAAGCTCATATGCCCTCTCCGCCTCGATCATCTTCACCATCTGGTTAACGATCGAAACGTTGGAGGCTTCCAGGTAGCCCTGCTGAACAGTGCCAAAGCCCGTCGTGTTTGCATTCCCGAGGATCGGAGTGCCCGATGTGACTGTCTCCTGATAAAGGTTGTTCCCAAGAGCCTGAAGTCCGTCGGGATTTATAAATTTTGCGAGTTGTAGCTGGCCGAGCGTGACAGGATTCGTTTGACCCGAGACAGTCGCCTGCACGGTTCCGTCTGGACCCACAGACAGGCTGGTCGTGTTTTCAGGTATGGTGATGCCGGGCTCGACGAGGTTTCCGTTCGATGTGACTAGGTTTCCATTGGCCGATATTTTGAAAGAGCCGTCGCGCGTGTATGCCTCAGTGCCGTCCGGCATGCGGATTTCGAAGAATCCGTCCCCTTGAATTCCGAAGTCAAGCTGGTTCTGAGTCGGCGTCAGATCGCCCTGGCTGAAGTTTCGCGTAGTTGAGGACGGGACCGTACCGTCGCCGACCTGCAGTTCCTGAGTGCCATATGTACCCAACTGGTCCGGTACGCCGGTGGCGCGGATTGTCTGGTACATCAGGTCCTGAAACTCAACCCTTGTCGATTTAAACGAAGTCGTGTTCACGTTTGCCAGATTGTTAGCTATCGCATCTACATTGAGTTGCTGCGCGTACATTCCGGTTGCAGCTGTCTTCAACGCTCTGTCCATGTTTTCCTCCGGTTATATATTTCTTGTTTTAAAAATCGTTGTCGTCATGTCAAGCCACCTGACCGACTTGGTTCGCTTCCGAGAGCGTGGTGTTCTGGCTCTGTATGGCTTTCTGGCCTGCTTCGAAATCCTGCTGGATCTGTATCATGGCCACCATCTCCTCGATGGGATTAACGTTAGACCCTTCGAGATAACCCTGCCTGATCGTCACAGAAGACGGGTTGACATCCTGGAGTTGAGCACTCTGTTGAAGCGAATAGAGATTTCCGCCCGCCTTGCTGATCGCGCTATACGAAGAGGGCATCACCACTCTCAGCTGACCGTAGATTTCTTTGCCTGCCTTGACGACGCCGTACCTGTCGATGACTAGACTACTCGACTGTATCTGCTGTATGTCGCCGATGCGTATCGGCCCGTCGGCCCCCATAACGGTCGCGCCGTTGCGGGTTACGAGGGTACCGTCGCTTGAAAGCGTGAACGATCCGTCGCGCGTGAGGCTGGTGCTGCCGTCCTGGTTCTGAACCACGAAAAAGCCATGACCGTCTATCGCGACATCGAGCGGATTGCTGGTTTGCTGAAGCGGACCTTGTGAGAAGTCCGTGAACGTTTGCTCGCTGACATCATTCTGCGTCGGATCCACGCTTCCGTTATTTACCACCGTATTGGCGGATATAAGCTGGTTTGCAAACGAATCATCCCTCTTGAACGCAGTCGTATCAACATTCGCGAGGTTGTTTGCGATTACTTCGAGTTTCTTCTGCAGCGGTATAAGACCAAGCGCGCTTGTGTAGATTCCTTTGATCATGATTTTCCTCCTTTGCCTTTATCCACAACATTTCTGGAATTGGCAATCTTACTCCGTTTTAACGCGAGGATAAGTTCAAGCTCACCCTTTCCCATGTTGAGCTGACGAGCCAAAACGTTCAGATCAGATTCTTCGCTGACCAGCGAGAAAGCTTCCTTGAACTTAGCGCCCGTCTGTCTCGCCGACTGAGAGGCGTATGAGATGGCAAATTTCAGCCGCTCAGATTCCATTCCGTGTTCCCTCGCCATCTCGTGGACGGCGGCCGCGGAATCGAGCCTACCGTTGTTGTCGATGTAATATGCTCCGGTCAACGCTTCCGCGTTTTTCGCCTTATCGACGGCGATCTGCCCGAGTATCCTCTCGATCTCCGCCTTCGTAATGGCGGCAGGCCGTTTGACACTCATCCGTTGCGCCCGGGCCACTTTCTCTTTTTGTTCACGCGCTAGTCTCCTGGACCGAACGACAAGGGCGACAAGAAGGGCGGCCATGGCAAGGATCATCGCCAACTCGAGAAGCAGCACGAACTCGGAGATCCCGAAAAACTCGCTCGGAGGTTTCCGATACGCCGCCTCGGCGGCCTTGACTGCCGCGCGCGCCATATCCCTTGTCACCAGCGCTCTGATATTTACCGCCGCGGTGTCCGCGACGGATAGAAACATTAAGAACATTCCTGTCATTTAACATTACCGCCACTGATAGTGCTGCCGGTTCTAAGTACCGGAAGCACTATCGAAAAAGTTGTACCTTGGCCTTCGATACTGTCGACTTTGATCTCGCCTCCAAATTTCCTCACAATCCCTCTCGTGATCGGAAGGCCGAGGCCGGTTCCCTTTCCTGGCTCCTTCGTCGTGAAGAATGGTTCGAAAATTTTGACAAGGTTTTCTTTTTTTATGCCCGACCCCGAATCGGTGAAGCGTATATTTATTTTCCCATTAACGAACTCTGTTGAAATGATCATCTTTCCTCCGTTAGGCATCGCGTCTTTCGCGTTTATCAGAAGATTAAGGAAAGCCTGCTGCATATAGTTCTTGTTCGAGTCCAGCGGTGGGATGTCTTCCGAGAAACGCAGGTCGAAATCTATGCCGCGGTTCTTAAACTGATAATCGACGAGAGCTATGATTTCGTTTATAGCCCAGTTGACATTGACCAGCTCATGGCTAAGTTCTTCGGGGACGCTCCTGGAGAACGAGACAAGCTGGCGGGTAATCTGAGAGATTCTCTGGACCTGGCTCCTGATGATCTCGATCCTGTGCTCGATATCTTTCCCCTGTTGAAGGAGGGCGATATGGCCAAGGAGTATCTGAAGAGGGTTGTTGATTTCGTGCGCGATACCGCCCGCAAGCTCCCCGAGGGAGGCGAGCTTCGCGGCCTGAAGCATCTGGGACTGCGATTTCTTCAGCTCTTCGGCGGCGTCGATAAGTTTGCGAATGTTATGAAGGTTCTCGATCGCGACGCCGGCCTGGTTCGAAAGAATTCCGAGCAACATCAATTCATGGTCGGTGAATGTCCTGCGCAAGCCGCTTGTGCGAATGATGTAGACCCCGATGGCCTCGTTGCGGAGTGTCAGCGGGACAACAACAAAGTTCCGCTTTCCGGCTTCCGCCACCGACGCGTTAAGATCAGGCACCACGGTCGTCTTCTTCTGCTCGATAACCCAGTCGAGAATACCCTCTTCAAGCAGATGCTGCGAAGCTTTGAGCATATAGTCGGAGCACGTGGAAAGGAAGGGCTTCGTCTGAGACCTTGACGCTCCGACCTCGAATATCATGCTCTCTTCGACGGGAACCACCTGACGGGTAAGTTCCAGGAGAGAATCGAAGACAGAGATTGGGTCGGTGGCGGTGCTGATTGTGTTTGCAAGCCGTTGCATCGCGAATATTTCGTCGAGGGACTGTTTGATGTCCGTCTCGGTCTTCTCGTGCAAATCGAGCTTCATCTTGAGCATCTGAATCGTGCTTTCCAGCGCATGGATGTACGATTCGCGAGTCTCCATGAATCGCTCTATTGTCTCAGCAACGGCAGGCGTCTGCGGATTTCCGCTCTCCGTTTTCGTGTCGTTCTCTGCTAACTCTTCTTTTTTCATTTATTATAATCTCCGGGTAAACAAGTCAGATAATATTCACAAATGTCCGCTCAAGATCTTCGCGCAGTTTCGAACCGAAGGACTCATAGAAAGCCTCGGTCATCTCAGCTTCAGAGATGTTAAGGATCTTCAACGATTCAGGATCGTACTGCTGCACTTTCTCATAGGAGAGAGCGCCAATACCTAGTTTATGGCAAAGATAATCGACAAAATGGATCAGGGCCGTCAGCTGTGGGTTTCTTTCGGCGAGGCTCGGCTTGTGATGGAATCTGATCGCCTCAATGAGCTGATCGGGAAGATTCCACCGCTCAGCCAGCCATGCCCCGATGTCACCGTGCGTGGCGAAGAGGACCGTCTCTTCCATATCCTGGAAGGACACCTTTCCGTCGGTCACGGCATCGACGATCTGTATATAATCATCGTGGAAATATTGATGGGTCACGAGTATCCCGATGTCGTGGATGAGCCCTGCCACAAACGATTCACCGCTGATACGATAGCCGAGCTGTTTCGCGAGGGTACGAGCGGCAATTCCCGTAGCCAGCGAATGCTCCCAGAACTCTTTCGAATTGAAATATTTGTCCTGTTTCTTTTTAAAAGCGCTTATTAACGAAACGCTTATCAAAATCTCCTTCAGCGAATCGAAGCCGAGTACCATGATGGCGAAATCGAGCGTCGATATTTTCCTTTGAAAGCCGTAGAAAGGCGAGTTCGCTATTTTCAGCACCTTGGCAGTCAGGACCTGGTCGGCGGAGATGACTTTAGTCAGCTTGGAGACACTCGTGTTCGGATTGTCGATTAGCGAAGCAACCTCGACCGCAATAGTGGGAAGTGCGGGAAGCTGTATGATATTCTGTACTTTTTCTTTTAGAATCTCATTTTCCATTGGTCCAACCTATTCGTTAGTATCGCGCGTTCAGCCATCTGCTGGAGCGCGGAAATTGCGTTCTTGTAATACTCAGCGACAATTGCTTCCTCGTAACCAAGCACAGTCGCCACCTGTCTGAGTTCAAGCCCTTCGTAAAGCTTAAGAGTCAAGACCAGTCTTTCGGTCGAAGGAAGAAGTTTTATAGCATCTTTGAAAAATCTCTTGAGAGTGCCGTCGTCCACTTCGTCGTCAGACTTTTCTTCTGAATCGATTGTGGGCAGTTCCGGTTCGCTGCCGGGCGCGTAATCGGTCATGGGCACGCGAATTTTTATGAGGCTCGTATTATCATCGTTGACATATTTCTTGGCGAGAATTCTCATGGGAGAGGAGAGCCTCTCGATCCCGAGATATTTAATCGCCAAGGTATCGAACCTTATAGGTTGGTCAGCGCAGGAGTAACCGACAGATGACGCGATGAGGCTTGCCGCGTGAACTATCGAAGTAAGCTCCGGATTCACTTGAGCAAACGCCGGTGAGTGATGGAACTGAATTGCCTCGACGAGGTAAGCCGGGAATCCCCATTTGGATGCGAGCCATGCACCGATCTCGCCGTGGGTCGTCCCCGTGACCACCACTTCGGCCTGGGAAGGCTGCACCCCTTCTTCGTTTTCAAGCCTGAGTATCTCATCAAAATCATCCCGGAAATACTTGTAGAGTACCAGCGTCCCGACATCGTGGAGTAAACCTGAGGCGTACGCCTCACCGGGGATCCTGTATTTCACCTCACGCGCGAGCGTCCGGGCGGCCGAGGCTGTATCGACGGCATGCTTCCAGAACTTTCGCGGGTCAAAACTTTTCGTCGCGCCGCCTTTGAACAGGTCAATCATCGTCAGTGAGAGGATGGTCTCTCTCAGAGTCTCAAACCCGAGAGCGACGATCGCCCACTCAATAGTAGAAATCTTTCTGGCAAAGCCATAATAAGGCGAATTAGCCACCCGAAGTATCTTGGTCGCTAGCGAAGGGTCTCTTGAAATTATCCTCGCCAGCTCGGCAGCGCTGCTGTCCGAATCGCTCGCGAGCCGCATGACTTCCAACGCGGTGGTCGGAAAAGTGGGCAAATCCTTTATCGATGATAACCTGTCAGTCAATTGTCCAACCCCTATCATAGTTCAACAACCTTTCTTAGCTGCCCCTTCATTTTCGATATCACCTCAGAATGTATTTGGGACACGCGGGACTCGCTTATCCCAAGAACCTTTCCAATCTCTTTGAAGGTGAGTTCCTCGTAATAGTAAAGGGTGACCACCATGCGTTCTCTTTCAGGAAGCTGCTTCAGGATCTGCACGAGCTGCCCCTTCAGTTCCTCATCCTCGAACTGCTCGATAACTTCGCTGTCGCTGCCGATCACGTCTTCAAGGGTCATATCTTCACCGATCGTCCTGGTGAGAGAGACGGTTTCGGCATTAGCCAGGTAACCCTTGATCTGCTCAAACTCACTGATACTCATGTTTATCGCACGGGCGTACTTCTCGCCGTTTATGCTGTCCATATCGAGCTCGCTCAGCGATTTGGAGGCTTTCTTATATTTGTCGCGGACAGACCTCGGGAGCCAATCTACTTTCCTTATTTCGTCAAGCATGACGCCGCGAATTCTCTGTGACGCGAAAGTCTCGAATTTCACCCCGCGCTTCGGATCGAACCTTTCTATCGCCTCCACCAGACCGATTATGCCTATACTCATCAGGTCATCGGCGTCGAAGACGCACTTCGAAGGGAGATTAATAGCTCGGGCCGCGTATTTGACCAGATTCATGTAAGAAAGGACGAGTTCTTTCTTCACTGCCGCCGTCTTGCGCCGGGAGTATTTTTCCCAGAGTTCTTGAGTCGTCATGATTGCATCTCAACTTTCTTGCTCTGCAGCTGACCTGTTTGTGATCGCTGATCCGCGGCAGGTGTTTTCTCGGTTTCCGATCGGTTCTTCTGAAGAGTCAGGAAGAACATGAGTAGCATTGTGAATAGGAGGATAATCAGGGCGATACCGAAAGCGAGCATGAACGCCCTTATTATCGCATCAACGACGCCGAATCCATCGGAGGCGATAGAAAGGTTCGATCCGAAG
>JAJYOS010000057.1 GCA_021796055.1 Bacteroidota bacterium | reverse complement strand
AAGAAGAAAATTACAAAAGCTATCATGGACAGAATTGTCAACGTCATGAGACTTCTTGTGTGTTGGAAAGGCAGTGTCCCTCAACATTAACATTTGGCGGAACGTTTTTCTGTTGATAATCTATAACTAACTAACAGAGGATGCCCGCTTTTCAACACAGATCCAAACATGTTCTTCACATCCCTATCATTTCAATTTTCTTCTTGATTCTATCGTACTTTTCGCGAAACCGATCATCATTTGCGAGCTGATCAGAAATTATCTGACACGCGTATATCACTGTTGAATGGTCGCGACCGCCGAATTGACTCCCTATGGTCTTCAGCGGGAGCTGCGTCAATTCTTTTGTAAGATACATCGCTGTCTGTCTCGCGATAACAATTTCTGACTTGCGCGTCTTTCCGCGGAGCTGTTCCTCGGTGACATCGAAGACATCGGCGACGATCTTCTGGATGTCTTCCACCGTAACAGCGGTCTTCCTGCTGACAGCCAGGCTGCGGACCACTTCCTTCGCGAGGTCGACGGATATTTCCCTGTTGTTCAGGCTGGCCTTTGCAAGTATGCTTATGAGACTTCCTTCCAGCTCGCGGATGTTTGAAGTGACGTTCGCGGCGACATACTCAATCACGTCTTCAGGCATGTGTATGCCGTCGTCCTCGCTTTTCTTTCGAAGGATCGCTATACGGGTCTCGAGGTCCGGGGGCTGCACGTCGACAGTCAATCCCCAGGTGAACCTGCTGACAAGGCGGTCGTCCACTCCCTTCAACTCTTTCGGTGGCCGGTCAGAGGACAGGATGATTTGTTTTCCTGACTGATGCAGCGCGTTGAAAGTATGGAAAAAATTGTCCTGCGTCTTTTCCTTCCCAGCAAAGAACTGTATGTCGTCGACAATGAGAATATCCATGCTTCTGTAGAAGTTTGAGAACTCATTGGCTCTGTCTTTTTGGATGGCATCAACGAAGTCGACAGTGAACCTCTCGCTGGAAACATACAATACTCTCTCAGCCTTTCCAGACTGCCGAGCGAAATTGCCGATCGCCTGAATAAGATGCGTCTTGCCGAGACCGACGCCTCCGTAGACGACGAGCGGATTAAACGAGGTGCCCGCGGGATTGTTGGCGACTGCGTAAGCTGCCGCGCGTGCGAATTGGTTGCTATCACCCTTTATGAAATTGTCGAAAGTGTAGCGTGGATTGATATTGCTTTCAAACGGAGGTTTCGCCGTCAACTTTGTCGCGGTGAAATGCTGCTGACTCGCCTGCCCAGGTTGAGGCGGCCTGTAGAACTGCGGCTCGGAGTCCGACATGTCCTCCTCTGAAATCGTGTACTCAACTCTGGCGTTTTCTCCCATTACCAGTTTGACAGACTCATTAACGACGCTCGAGTAGTGTTCCTCAAGCCAATCGTGGAAGAACTGGCTCGGGACCTTCACGACGAGGCTCTCACTGTCCAGACTGACGGGAACAACGGGTTCGAACCAAGTCTTGTAACTCAAATTGTTAACTCGCCCCTGAATATGTTTCATGCATTCTTGCCAAGCCCCCTTGGCATCAGTAACAGTTTCCATCAACAAGCTCCCTTGAGATATTCAGAATTTTCTCCACATTTCCAACCAACTTATTAACATTAACAGCGATGATGTAATGGTTGCAAAATCAAGCGCTTACACCGCCAAGTAACTTAACCTTAACATACCGGTGGAAAACTAAGAATCATAAAGTAAAAAGAGTAGGCCTAATTTTGAGCAAAAATAAAGCGATTTCCACAAGTTATCCACACTGCCTGAACCAGATATGTTGCGGACAATATTAATAAAGCAAATGTGGAAAAACAAGCTGCTGGCTCAATGTGGATAATTGGCTAACCTATTGAAGGTTCGGGTGTTATGTGTAGTTTTTCTGTTATGTGGAAAACTTTTCGGAGATGCGGGGAAATATTGAATATTTGGCATCTTTTGCTTTTTTAGAGCGAGTGTGGAAAAGTTGAACAATTTTGTGGAAAACACACGATTATTTGTTGAAGGATTCTTGGTAATTGTTTGGAAGTTTTAAAGGTGAACGAGGCTCGTCGAAAAGGGTATGCGAACCTTGAATTTTGTTACCATCTGAGCTAACTTGTCAGGCAAAATTTAAAACCAGAGGAGTTTTTGATGAAGAGGACATTTCAGCCTCACAATACGAGAAGAAGGAGAACGCACGGTTTTCGCTCCAAAATGAAGAGCAAGACCGGTCGCAAAGTGTTGGCCCGCAGACGTGCTAAGGGGCGCTGGCGCCTAACTGTCAGCGACGAGAAGTAACGCTAGAGCGATACCTGTCCCCGGAGGGCTCTATCCGACGCTTTACTCTCCCGAAAGAAGATATCATAAAGTCATCAAGGGAGATCGGCGAAGTGATCAGAGAAGGAAGGCGCTTCAACGGGAAGCGCGTTTTCATATTCTATCAATGGAACACTTTGCCGGAAGGGGGCAGAGAAGTAAGAGTTGCGTTTACAGTATCCAGAAGAGTTCGCAATGCGGCAGACCGCAACAGACTCAAGCGCCTCATGAGAGAAGTTTACAGAATCAACAGAGAGGATGCGGTCTCCACCTTCGGGGCGCAGGGAATGAGTCTGAGAGTCGTAATGGGCTGCAGCTATGAAACCGCCGCGGCAGCCATATCCATGAAAGATATTGAAGAAGATTTCAAACTATTTCTACGTAGAGTCAGCGTCGACATTGCCGGCTGACGCCGCGATCGCCGTCATAAGACTTTACAAGAAATTCATCTCGCCACTTTTTCCGCCAACGTGCAGGTTCTATCCGAGCTGTTCATCATATTCGATAGACGCCTTCCGAATGCATGGATTCTTCAAAGGGATGCTCCTGAGCATCTGGAGAGTCCTTCGCTGTAACCCGTTTAACGCGGGCGGATACGACCCAGTTCAGGAATCACATCCCTTCCGGAGAAGCAGAGGAATATAGATGGGGAAGAAAGAAACAATAGGAATTGTACTTATAACGCTTGTGCTATTCGTCTGGATGTACTTCAATACTCCGAAGGCGCCGGTGCAGACACCGCGGTCAAAGGCGACGAGTGAGCAGTCGGTCGACACGACACATGCACCTGGCGGGCAGAAATCTCCGCAAATGACGCCGCGGATCTCAGAGGAAGGGAATGCGGACACTGCCGCCGTCAATCGTTATGGCATGTCGTTCGCACGATTGGCAACAGGGACTGAAAAGACCATAACCATTGAGACCAGCCTCTATACTGCTGTGCTTACCACACAGGGTGGGATGATTAAAGACTGGACCCTGACGAAATATAAGACATGGAACGGCGGGCCGGTTGAGCTAGTCAACTACAAGCACAATGGAGATTACAGTCTCGTCTTCCAGTCGATGAGCGGAAAGTTGATCGACACAAAAGGTCTTTTCTTCACAGCTCCATTCACGAACGGGGAAGTCGTGAAACTGAAAAACGGGCAGACATTCAACATCGCCTTTGCGCTGAACGTAAACGATTCTTCGAAGATAGTCCGGGAGTACACTTTCAAGGGAGGATTTTACAATTTCGGTTCTAACGTTGTTTTCGAACACATGTCTAGGTATATCGCCAACTACCAGTACCAGGTTACCTGGCAGCATGGTCTGAACTACACAGAGGAAAACAGCGTCGACGAATCGAGTTTCTCGACCGCATACGCCTACAGCGGAGGCGAAGCCGTGACGCTTGATGCGACTAAGCCCGGCGAGCCCGTGAAACAGCAGGTAAGCGGCAACACCAAATGGGTTGCCCAGACAACCAAGTATTTCGCGGCAGCGATAGTTCCCGAAACAAGGCCCGCTGATGGCGCGTATCTTCACGGAAACGAATTTCATCTTCCGAATAACGGCCTATACAGGGACTACTACACCGCTCTGGAGATGAGGTTCGAGGGGAGACCCATCCAGTCCGATTCATTCATGGTCTACATCGGTCCCCTTGAGTACAACCTCCTTAAGTCGTACCACATAGGCCTGGAGCAAATTGTCGGCCTCGGTTGGAAGTGGGTCATAAGGCCGATAGCCGAATACGTTATGCTGCCGGCGTTCCAGTTCCTCCACAAATACATACCGAACTACGGTCTTGTAATCATCATATTCGCGATACTTCTCAAACTTCTCCTGAATCCACTGACGATATCCAGCATGAAGTCGATGCGAAAGATGCAGGCGCTTCAGCCGATGATGGAAGAGATCAAGGAGAAGTACAAGGAAGATCAGCAGAAGATGAACCAGGCGATCATGAACTTGTACAAGGAGTACAAGATAAATCCGCTTGGCGGTTGTCTCCCGATGTTCTTACAGCTCCCGATTCTATACGCTCTCTGGGCGATTTTTCGGAGCGACATCGTCCTTCGTCAGTCGAACTTCATATGGTGGATCAAGGATCTTTCCATTCCTGATACCATCCTCAGGCTTCCTTTTACGCTCCCATTTTTCGGGATGAACCAGATCAGCGGCCTCGCCACGCTTATGGCGGTAACGCAGTTCATACAGACCAAGATGACTACCACAGACCCGAGGCAGAAATTTATCGTCTACTTCATGCCGATAATGATGTGGCTGATCTTCAATAATTTCCCAGCCGGGCTGAACCTCTATTATTTCGTTTACAACCTCCTTGCGATCGGACAGCAATACATGCTGAATCGAAAACCGATGGAAGAAATGCTTGTGAAAGCGACTCCGAAGAAAAAGAAGGATAAACCATCGCGTCCGACGAGGCCGCAAATGGGTAACAGGGCAATGAGAAGAAGCTCCTGATTTAGTATTCCCAATGCCTGGGATGCGCGCCATGGTTTCGGTTCCGTGCCATGAGCGCGCGAGAGGGAACGGATCCAACCATATCTCACAACTTGACTTTTCGCGAGTTCAACTTTAGCTTTTGCTAAGCTAATCCACTCATTAAGGGACGTCAATAATGCGTGGAACGGCCTTTTGAAGGGAGTCGACGCTTCAAACGAGGACCAGCAGAACCTGCCTTCTTTACAATTTCACGCAAACCATCGAACCATTGGTAATTTTCGCCGCATATAGATCGGTCGAGTCACTGGCATCTATTACCGCGGTCCACGAGTTACCAGGAGTGATCTGATGCCTATCGGCCAGTTCAAAATGGATTTTGCATGGAAGAAAACGATCGACTGCGTGAAGAGAACAAACGCCTGAAGCGGGCCGTCGACGAACTCTCTATCCTAAACGAGCTCGCTTCTGCGATTGGAGGCCTCAACAACTCCGAAGAAATTATCCGCAAGATACTTAATCGCGCCCTCCGCGCTTTGAACGCTGAGCAGGGTGTAGTGACGCTGGTGGCGGAAGGTGACGATAATCCGCTGCGAACTCTAGTGAGAAGCTCATTCACATCGTCCGAACACACTGCGCTTCATTTCAACGACATGCTGCTCGGATGGATGACTCACAATAAGAGTCCGATCACGCTTAACGATCCCGTTTCAGATCGGCGCTTCGGAGGTGCAGAATGGAATCCGATGGTCAGGTCCCTTGTCTGCGTACCCATGCTTGTCAGGTCAGGATTGAAGGGAATTCTGACCGTCTACAACAAGAAGAACAGCGAGAAATTTTCGGACGACGATCAGAGGCTTCTATCGATAATAGCGGCACAGTCGGCGCAGGTTATCGAGAATGCCAGGTTGTATGAAGAGGAGAGTGCGCTCATGAAGATTCGGCGCGAGCTCGATCTTGCGTCGCAGATACAGAGCGATCTTTTGCCGAAAGGAAAACCGGAGATGCCGGGGTACGACATAGCGGGAGCAACTTTTCCGGCGCGATCGGTCGGAGGTGATTTTTTCGATTTCATTCCAATTGAGGATTGGAAGCTCGCCCTCTGCTTGGGTGATGTGTCAGGAAAGGGACTACCGGCCGCGCTCCTCATGACTAACATACAGGCATCCCTCAGGAGTGAAGCGTTTCTCGGTAAGCAGGCTCACGAGTGCGTCGAGAGGATGAATAAGCAGTTGTTTCTCACGACGGGCCCGGAGAAATTCGCAACTTTGTTCTACAGCATTCTTGATGGCCGAAGCAACACACTCTCCTACTGCAATGCTGGGCACGAACCTCCTTTCTTGATTTCAGACAATGGCGCGCCGCGGAGGCTGAATATAGGAGGAACGGTTATTGGAGCCATAGATCCAATGAGTTTCATGGGAGCATCAGTGAGTTTCGATCCCGGAAATTTCCTGGTGGCTTACTCAGACGGTGTCACTGAGGCTATGGATAATAACATGATACAGTTCGGGGAGGATAAGCTGTCGCGTTTGATCACGGAAAATGCCGGATTGACCGCCGCCGAATTGGTTAAGCTGATTTCCGATGCGGTAAAAGCGCATGCCGGTAGCGCTCCACAACACGATGATATAACCGCTCTGGTGATAAAACGAGAGAAGTAACGCCGGAGCAAGTGCGCAGAAAAGCCCTTCATCGACATTTGCGCTCACATCGTCTTCACCTAACCATATTGTCTGAAAGGAAGGGAACAGCAAGCTGAGAGGGAAGCGCGATATCGGCTTTAAATCGCGCTTCACGAAAATTAAGTCGGGAAATCGTATGTTAAATAGTTTCAAATAGAAGGTGACAAATGGAAGATCTAAGTTATCCAATAGGGCGCTTTGTTCCGGATCCGGAATTGACGGAGGCGAAGCGCATCACACTCATAAACGATGTTACCGCCGCTCCCGCCGCGCTTCGGGAAGCCGTGCATGGAATGACAAAGGCGCAGCTTGACACACCATATCGGCCGGGCGGGTGGACGGTTCGGCAGGTGGTTCATCATCTTCCCGACAGCCACATGAACGCGTATATGAGATTCAGGCTGGCTCTTACTGAGAACGAGCCAACTATTAAGACTTACAACCAGGCGGAATGGGCCAATCTGCCCGATGCCACTTCCGCGGACGTGGAGATCTCCATGAAGCTTTTTGAGAACCTACATCACAGGTGGGTATTCCTATTGAGCAGCATGAAGGCTGGAGACTTTAAGCGCACATTTCGTCATCCGGAAAGCGGCGTGCAGAACCTCGATATGACTCTTCAACTCTATGCCTGGCACGGCAAACATCATGTCGCGCACATAACATCACTTCGAAAGAGGATGGGCTGGTAGTGTCTTGCCAGCTGTCTGGATAGTCTCTACACGACTCTTTCGAGCGGCACCTGGAAGAGCCGGATGTGATCGTCCGGTCTCGGAATATTCTTGTTGGCTATCCTGATTTCCTGAACGAGCATTTCCAACGTCGATTCTTCCTCGAACGCTATCATGTAAACGGCGTTCGTCCCGGGAAAGCTCCGCGTGTCGAGGTGCGGATCTGTGCCATGACCTTTACCCTTGACGTGTTCCCAGCGGGTGTAGTAATCGATGCCCGCCGCTTCGAGGAGCTTCATCACACGCGGCGAAACGATATCGTTGCAGACAACGAACACTATTTTCATTTGGCCTCCCATCTAACGAATTGAACGCGCATTCATTCGTGGATCATAATCACTTCTGCTCCGTGTCGCTATCATTTGCCGCGACGTAGGAAGCCGAGCATTTTCTTGAAGGAGAGATCGTCGAGGATGGAATAAACCACTGGCACTACGAAGAGCGTCAGGAGAGTCGAAGTAATCAGCCCGCCGATTACTGCCTGTCCCATCGGGGCGCGGAACTCGCTACCTTCGCTCACGGCGAAGGCGACCGGCATCATTCCAAATATCATCGCGAAGGTAGTCATGAGAATCGGGCGAAGCCTCGTCGCGCCCGCATTGATAAGCGCCTCGGTCCGTTCCTGACCCCTGTCCCGAAGAACGTTCGCATAATCAACCAGCAAAATACCATTTTTCGTGACAAGACCCATTAGCATTATTATACCGATCATCGACATCATGGAAATAGCGCTGTTGAACGCGAGCAGACCGAGTACGGCGCCTATGAGCGACATAGGCAGCGCGAGCATTATCGCGAATGGATAAGTGAAACTCTCAAACTGAGCCGCGAGCACGATGTAAACGAATATGACCGCGAGCGCCAGCGAAAGAAGTATGTTCATGAATGACTCAGACTGCATCTGTCCCTGGCCGATGACAGCGACACTGTAACCGGGGGGAAGAGAAAGCCTGTTAGTGCTGTTCTGAATATCTCCGAGAACCTCCCCGAGAAGTCTTCCGGAGAGGTTTGCGTCGACTCGAATCTCGCGCTGCCTGTCGAATCGGTTGATCTGCGACGGACCGGAGCTCTGCCTGATATCCGCAACGTAGCTTACTGGCACGAGAAGATTTTCCCCGTTTCCAATCGCCTTGTTGCTCTTAATGGATAGGTTGTTCACGTTTTCAAATGAAGTCCTGTCTTCCTTGCGAAGACGGACCCTGACGTCATACTGCTCGTCACCTTCCTGGTATTTCGTCGCAACATATCCGTCAACTAGGGCTCTCGCCGTTGTGGCGATTTGTGCTACGTTCACGCCCAAATCCGAGGCCTTCTCGCGGTCTATCCTTATCCTGACCTCAGGCTTTGATGTCTCGAGGCTGTTCTCAATGTCAACTGCGCCAGGCGTTGTCCTAACGATGCTCTCGACTCTGTCGGCGATCCATTTGAGCGTCGTCATGTTGTCGCCACGGACGCTCATCACGACCGGTTTTTGATTCCCACCTGGACCACCCTGAGTCCCATAAGACATTTTCACTCCGGGCGTATTTCGAAGGTCCTCCCGGAGATAATTCATGATTTGCCAGATGCTCCGCTTTCGTTCGTTCTTCTTCACAAGTTTCACCAGGATATTTCCCGTCGTGACCGGATCGTTTCCCGCGCCTATCGTCAGTAGAGTAGTCGTAACTTCCGGTTGTCTCTCGAGAACATTTTCTATATAAGAACCTATGGCGGCAGTCTGTTCCAGCGAACTTCCCGGAGCCGCGTGAATGCCGATTGTGAATTCGCTTTCGTCGGTGTCAGGGAAAAAGGATGTTCCGAGAAATCCCATCAGGAAGAAACTCGATACGAACACGGCGATTGAACCGAAGATCACGGTCTTCCGGTGGTGCAGCGACCATCTGATGGCTTTCCTGTATTTCTGGCTTAGGAGCTGGAAGAAGTGGTTGAAGTAGTAGAGTCCGCGGCGCAGCATGGAGCCTTTATTCTCAAACTCCTCGTCGGCGGCCGTGAGCCAGCGGGAGGAAAGCATGGGGGTCAGCGTGAACGCCACGAAAAGGGAAACGAGCACCGCGACTGAGACGGTCAACCCGAATTGGTAGAAGAACCTGCCGACAATGCCGGGGGTGAAGGCTATGGGCACGAACACGGCGACTATGGTGAATGTCGTCGCCATTACCGCGAGTCCTATCTCGGCAGTCGCAGCCTTCGCGGCTTCCATTGGAGTCTCGCCCTGCTGCATGTGTCTGAATATATTCTCGATGACCACAATAGCGTCGTCGATAAGGAGACCGACCGCCAGTGAAAGGGCGAGAAGCGAGATCATATTCAGCGTGAAGTTGAGCGCATACATTATGATGAAGCTTGCGATGATGGATGTCGGAAGAGCGATGGCGCTTATAATTGTGGAACGCATATTCGCGAGGAATAGAAAGACCACGATGACCGCGAGCAGGCCGCCATAGAAAATGTCGAACAGGACGTCGTTAACCTCCTCGACGATGAAAGTGCTGTTATCCTGTGCCACGGTGATCTTGAGATCAGGCGGAATTTCCTTCTGTAAAGCAGCGAGTTGCTGCTGGATTCCCTCCGCGACACGTACGGTGTTGCTCCCCGACTGCTTCAATATGCTGAGGCCGACGGCGGGTCTGCCGTTCACCCGCGTGAGACTTGTCTGCTCCTTTACGCCGTCGAAAACCTGTGCCACGTCGGACAGATATATAGGCTTGCCGCCTGGCGTCGCAACTATAACCCTATTGAAGTCGCCGACATTCGAATATTTTCCCATCGTGCGAAGAAGTATCTGGCGTGGACCCTGCGTGAGATTGCCAGCGGGCACTTCCATGTTTGATGCAGCGACGGCCTGTATGATGTCATTTATCGAGAGATTGTAGGCCTTAAGTCTTGAAGCGTCAACCGATATCTGTATCTCTCTCTCCGCGCCGCCGACTAGATCCACTCGACCGACGCCGGGCACGTTCTCCAGTCTTTTCCTGATCACATTCTTGGCGAACGTCGTGATCTCCTTGTCCGACCGCGGTCCGGAGACCGTTAGAGTGAACATTGGTACGCTTGCCGGGTCAATGCGTTGGACTACAGGTTCTTCAAGATCTGTCGGCAGATCTGCGCGCACCGCGGAGATTTTCTCGCGAACCTCCTGCGCCGCCTGCCTTCCCTCGACCTCGAGCTTGAACTGGATTATTACAAACGAGACTCCTTCACGAGATATCGAAGTGATGTGCTCGATGCCGCCGATCGTGTTCACGGCATCTTCGATTTTCTTAGTTACATCCGTCTCCATCTGCTCAGGTCCCGCGCCTGGAAGAACGCTCGTGACGGTGACGTACGGAAAATCGATGTCGGGGAACTGATCAATGTTCAATTTCATGAACGAGAAAAGCCCGAGCACGATGAGGGCGAGTATCATCATCGTCGCGAATACGGGGCGTTCTATAGATGTGTCGGCTAATTTCATGTCTGGTTTCTCCTCCGTGCAGAATAGGGAGCACGTGCCTCTCTTATCCGGAATCCGATCGGCCTCTTCCGCTTCTCGGGCGGGCTCAGTATTTCTAGAAAGGCCACATGGCTGTGTATGAACTCTCCCGGGAGGCGCTCGATATTAGCCGCGGGAATTTGCATGTGGTCATTTTTCATTTTCATTTCCCAGATTGGCGATACTGACGAAGCCGCTGTCACGCGCGTTCGTGGCGCCGGTCGTAATTACGGTGTCTCTTTCTTCGAGTCCATTGAGCACTTCGAACATTCTCCCGTCTGTCAATCCGGTCTCCACGATTCGCTGGAATGATCGACCATTTCTGACGATGAAGACACGGCTCGTGATTCCATCGCTCTGTATCGCCGCTGCCGGAACGACGATGGGCCTGTCGCGCGAAGAGACCGGCACGTTGACCCTGCAGAACATTCCAGGCCTGAACCAGTTGTCTGGCGTGTTGTTGAAGAGCGCCTTTATTTGGAACGTGCGTGATCGCACGTCTGCGGACTTGGAAAGCTGAACGATCTCACCGGTTATCTTGACGTCAGGACGCGCTTCAGAATACACCTGCACCTTCTGCCCAGTCGTCAGGCTTCCGAGATCGGTCTCGTTCACGTCGAAGTCGACCTTCATCTTTCCTATTCTCGCCACAGTCATGAGTACTCCTCCGGGCGAAGTCAGGTCGCCAACGCTGACGTTGACGGCGGTGACCACGCCGGGGATCGGGGTTGTAAGCTCGACGGCACTCTTCGCGGCGTCGAAATTCGCTTTTGCGACTTCATACGCCGTCTGGGCTCCGTCGAGAGATTGTTGGGAAATTGCCCCTTCTTTAAGGAGAGCGTTCATACGCTCATAAGTCTTCTCCGCGTTGTTGAAGGCGGCCTGTGCCTGGTAGTATTGCGAAGTCGCGCCGCTTCTGTCCAGGACGACTAACACCTGCCCGGCTTTCACCGATTGCCCCACCTGCGCGTCGATGGCCGTAATTCGTTCCGATATCTTTGCCACAATATTCGCCTGTTCCTGGCCCTCCAGTGTACCCGAGAATTGCCTGGTAACCGAAAGCTTCTGCTTATGCGCGATCGCTATCTCGACCGGGACGGTAGAGAATGTCAGGGTTCCCGCCTTCTTTTCGGCATTGGGCGTTCGCCCGCAACCACTAAACAGCACTCCTGCCAAGCCGGTCATGATACTTATCTTCATTGAAAAAGTAATCTTCCTCAATTTCTGCCTCCCGAGTGTTGATGAATCAAAACGCGGCAGCCGCCCTTTGAACCTGCGCGTTTTAGTTAGAGTTTCTGAATCTGTCATCATTTCTCTCTCCCTATGGCGTACTCCCAGTCGGTTTTTGCTACGAGGTAGTCGTAAATGGCCTGAGCGTAGTTTGTCTGCGCAAGGGTCATCGCAACCTGCGCGTCGAGCAGTTCGAGTTGAGTGCCGACGCCGCTCTTGAATCTTGTCCCTGCGATCGCGACCGCTCGCTTCGCCTGCTCGATGTTTTTCTCCTGTCCCTGCACCCGCTGTTTGGCTTCGTTCATCTTTAGGCGCGCCGATTGAATCTGTATTGTCAATCCTTCTTCCGCCTTCAGCCGGGTCAGCTTCGTTTTCCTGAGGTCGATCCTCGCCTCTTCCACGCGGGCCGGAGTGCGCAAACCGTCGAACAGGTTCCATGAAAGAGTCACCCCGACGTTAAGTATCTTCGCCCAATAATAGTTGCTGAACTGAAACGTGTTGTCCTGTGTCTGCCACTGGTAAGCTCCGAACGCGTAGATGGAAGGGAAGTAGCCCGATTGTTCTATGCTGATGTTCTTATCGAGCATAGATTCCTGGAAGGCGAGCTGCTGCAAACCGGGGTTCGTCTCGATCGCGTGTGCGGAGCCAGCGTCCAGAACGGACTGCGGTACATCGGTAAAGGTGAAATCTCCTTCCACATCAATCTCTTTGTCGAGCGGAATCGCTAGGAGCGACTTTAGTCCGTTCTTCGCGAGGACGAGGTTGTTCTCTACGGAGATGAGGACGGGCTCCGTGTTCGCGACCTGCACTTCGGCGCGGAGCAAATCGAACTCCGCCGCGTTGCCGTGCTTGTAAAGCGCCTGCACGTTGACAAGGTTTGCCCGCACCACGTCGAGTCCCTGCTTGTTCGCCTCGACCAGCTTTTTCATGAGAAGGACCCCGTAGAAAGCTTTCTTCACCTGTAGAACGACGCCCGATTTTGTCGCGTCCAGTCCCGCTTCGGAAAATTCTTTGTAGGTGTTCGCAATCTCGAGAGCTACTCCCACCTGTCTGCTATACAGCGCCTGAGTGAGCTGGCCGCCCCATTGATAAGAATTGTTCGAACCGATCGGAAAAGTCTGGACGTTCGATGTCGGGTTGAACGCGGAGTTCGCGGGGAGGAATAGTACGGGAAGTTGTATGTTCCTCATATACTGGCCCGAGAAGGAGAGCTGCGGGAAAGCACCCGACCTTGCTTCGGCGATCTGAGCTTCCGACCTGGCTCGATCCTGATCGGCTATGAGGACGTCTCTGTTCTGCGAAAGCGCTATGGAGATCGCTTTATCGAGCGAAAGGCGAAGAGTATCCTGCGCGATCGCTCTTCCCGCAAAAAGGATGACAGCCGCGAGTGCGGCGACGATTCTCCTCTCGTTACATAATATCATAGTTCGCATGCCCTGCAATTTTGATATGATTATATAACGTATTGTGAATACCGGGACTTAAGCCGCCTGACGATGACTGATTAGCCGCCCTGAAAACTCGATACGACAGTCTGTTTTACGGAAGCACGAATTCCGTGTTACGACTTTCGATTGATAAGCTAAATGGGGGGGAAGTGAGATTCAAGGAAGACTGAAGGCATTTGCACTTCCGCCGGTGCAGGAATATCTTCGAGTATCAACTTTCAACTGGGAATCGAGGAGAGAGATGAAAACACTTGGACTTATCGGCGGCACCGGCTGGGTGTCGACGGTCGATTACTACAGGGTAATTAACAAAGAGATAAACGTGCGTCTCGGAGGGCTAAACTCCGCGAAGATGATTATGTATTCCATCAACCAACAGGAATTCAGGCCCGCGACAGACGAATCAGGTCTGGCGGAATTCGCCGAGTATTTGACCGGCATCGCCAGACGCCTGGAGACCGCCGGTGCTGAATGCCTCGTGCTTTGTGCCAATACCCCCCACATGGCGGCTGACCTGGTGCAGGCAAAAATTGGAATACCGCTGATACATATTGCCGACGTCACCGCGAAAGCTATTCTCAGCAAGAACATGAAGAGTGTCGGACTCCTCGGTACCAAGATGACCATGGAGCAGAGCTTCTATAAGGACCGCTTGAAAAGCTTTGACATTGCCACGCTCGTTCCTGATCAGCCACAGCGCGAGTACATAAACAGGACCATCATGACCGAACTCGAACTGGCTGTGCTTAAGGACGAGACTCGGAGCAAATATCTGGAGATAATCGATAGCCTTGTTGCAAAAGGCGCGGAGGGAATCATACTCGGTTGCACAGAGATCCCGCTTCTCATCAAGCAATCCGACTGTGAAATCCCCGTGTTCGACACCACTACGTTGCACGCCATGGCGGCGGTGGAATTCGCGCTGTCAGATGAATAGATGGCGCGAGGGCCT
>JAJYOS010000056.1 GCA_021796055.1 Bacteroidota bacterium | reverse complement strand
TGCTCTGATTTTTCGTCCTGGAAGTTCAAATTGCCCATCGCTCATCCCTCCTTTGTTTGTTGGACAAATCCGTTTTCAAAGTGCGAAATATTTTCAATTCTTTCAATCATGCTGTTATCGCCCTGTTGAAATGAACGGCAAAATGGAGCATTCCCCGGTCGGCAACTGTAATTGTTTTCCACCTCTCCCATTCGATTTAATCTCTGAACACCCATCTCCATCAAAATATCCTGGTACTTAATCCTACCGAAAGCGTAAGCGGAAACTCCTGATATCCCTGCCAGATGAAATATTTCTGATTCAACAGATTGCTCCCGTCAACGAAGAGCGTAAGCGGGAGGGTTACTATTTTCGTGTGATACGATAAGCGGAAGTTGAGCAAGCCTACTGGGGCAAGTCTGGTCGCCAGCGAAGGATCCGAATAGCGTGATGAAAGGAAGAGGAACCAACCCTTCGCTTCGATATTGGAAGTGAGGTCGTAACCGGCGCTCAGATTAAGATCCAATGGTGCAAGATTCGGTATGGAAGTCAGAAGATCGGTCTGGCCTCTCTGAAACCGCAGGGTGGCATCGGAGTGGAAATTTTCCGTCCTGTACGACGCAGTGATCGAGGCCGAGAAAATCGAAGCCCTTTCGGCATAAAAAAGCTGACTGTTATTCAAAGGGTACGAGACAAACACCGGGTAGAACTTAGAAGCCTCAAAACCGAACTCGGGGATAATCGTGAGTGAGATCAACACTCCGATCCGTCCGCCGATGACGATGTCCGCATAGTTCTGTGTATTCCTGAGAATAATTGGTGCTCCCAGGAACCGATCCGTCGAAATAAGACCGGAAAGCTCCGCTTGGCGAATGTCGCCCGAAAACCTGCCGAAAAGCGAGAAGACTCCCGTGACTCTATAATCCACCGATAGTTTAGGATACAGCTTCGCAATTCCGCTGGACGAATCGTCTCTGTACTGGTAGTATGTCACTCCCAGCGAATATTTGAACGGACCGGCCCCGTTACTGTAAGCCGCCCCTACCGACAAATCATACAATGACCTGTCCAGGGCTGTGGCGGGCGCGGGGAGAATGTTTATCGTGTTATTCGGCTGCTGGGTGTGGGTCCCGAACCGGAAGTTCCCGTCCAGGCCGACGCTTCCAGATCCGAGGAAAAATCTCGCCGCCGCGCCCAGCCTTAGCAGGGACTGCACACTGTTCCATAAGTCGTCTACGGAGAACCTGTTGAGACCGAGCCGAACGGCAAATGGGACATCACCGAACTCCATGTCGGAAACAAGTCTCACTGCAGCGTCGTCTGTCCTGCGCAGAGAGGGAGGTGCAGGCAATTGGCCGTAAAGGAAATAACTCGAGCGAGAGTAGCCCAGATCGAGATAATTGGTGGCTTTAAAGGGGCCATCGACGCCGTAGGTTCTTGAGGCTCCTCCGCGTATTGAGAAGTTCCGGCTGATAGTATTGGCAATGAAACCGGAAGTATAGTCGCCTGCAAGACTGCCGTCTATGAGGTAGCCACCGACATTTCCGCTGCCGGAAAGGAGGTAATCAGTGGTCATGAAGTGTCCGATCGATGCCCGGGCGAAGAGGCCCGGCGATTCGTTCCCCATATCTCTTTCCTGATTGCTCAGAGATTTGTCGGCAGGCAACTTCATTCCAATGTCAGAGATTGTTTTTCCCTGAAAGTACGATGAATCGATTTCCACGGAAGGCTTGGCAGCCATGGGAAGCTCGATCTGAGCTCTTCCTGTGACCACAAATTCCGGCACGTTCACTTTGGGGAGCGTTGTGTCAGGATTGAAACTTGTCACCGGAGGCGAGATCACGTTCTGTGCTTCCACATTGAAAGCGAAAGCCGAAATGGTCAGAAGAAAAATTGCTGCTTTGATTTTCACTTAGTCAACACCAACTTCGGAATGCTGCTGCCCCTGTGGCAGGTATAACAGGTTACCTTTTCCCAATTCGGCTGGTCAATGTAGCGAGTATCTATGTTAGCAACCATCTTGATCATCATTCGCGCCATTTGCTTGGTCGGCTTCTCGTCACTCGCGAAGTCGTTGATATTGTGGCAGAACGTGCATTGCACGCCGAGAGCCTCCGTGAACCCGCGCATCACGTCCAGGAGCTGCGCACGGGAATGAATACCGTGAAGGACCTTGAGGTTCTCTCCGTAAGTATTCGCGGTATCCGGGCTCAGAATCTGTTCGGTTACGAACCCGGCATAGACCGGCTTGGTATCGGGCGGGCTGTATACATCGGATGAAATTATCAGCGCGAGTACGATTATAGTTATCAGGACGCCATAAAAGATCGCTGTCTTATTCATATAAATTCTTCCTTAACGGGACTCTAGTTTCGCGAGCTGCCTGCGGGCCTGTCTCGCGTACGTATCGTCACCTCTCCCTCTTATGAACTCTTCGAGCAAAGATTTGGCGTCACGTAAATTGCCGGACCTGGTAAGACAATTTGCAAGCTTGAGCTGTGACTCCGCCACTACGTCGTTGAAACTGGCAAAGACATATTTTACCCTCAGGAAGGCGAGGACTGCGTTCGAACTGTCTCCTGAAGCGCAGTAGTACTCAGCGACGTGCAGCTGTGCCTGGGCTCCGATCAAGTCGTCGCGGGTTTTGGCCACAGAGTTTGCGAGCGAAATTGCATCCTGTGTGCGTCCCTTATCGAAGTATATCTCACTCAATAAAACTTTTGCTTCTGCCTTCTGGCCGTCGTTGAGCGAATCGGTCTGCGAAAGGGCGGCCTTCGAAAGATAGGATTCGGCCCGAAGCGTATCGCCTTCCTGCAAGTAAAGCCTTCCCAAACCGACCTGTGCGGCGGTAGTGTAATCATCTCCTGCGGAAGCCGCTTGCGCAAAGAGCTTCTCGGCCTCTCCATATTCACGTCTCGACTGGTAGATCTCAGCAAGCTTAACCATACCCGCCGTCGTGTATTCGTCGGGCGGCTTCTTGTTTATCAGGTCTGAAAGAACGCCGATCGCAGATTTCTCCCTGTGGAGCGTAATCTCAACCAGCGCGAGGTTGTAGTATGCTCTTCCGGACATGGAGCTGTTCGGGAACTTCACAATGAACTCTTTGAGATATCGCTCCGCATCGGAGTAGCGCTTTTGGTTGAGAGCATATTCGATTTTCTTGTAATATATCCGGTCGACGTGCGGGAGATTGGGATGACTGCGCACGAATGAATCGATTACCTTTTCGGCCTCCGTCGTCCTTCCGAGAAGCGTGAGACAATATTGCATGCCTACAAGCGCATTGTCGACATAGCTGCTGGTGGGATGTTTCTCGAGGAGCTCCCGGTAGCTTGCCAGAGCCTGCTGATACTGCCCGAGGTTATAATATGCGTCGCCTTTGCTGTATAACGCCCTTGCCGCTATCGAGCTGCCCGGAAAATCAGCGACCACCTTGTCGAAATCGGTAATCGATTGGGCATATTCCTTTTCGGAGAAATGGACCCACCCTATCGCGTATTGTGCTTCCGGTGCGATTGACGTGTTGGTGTATCTGCTCAACACGTAATTGAACGATGTCAGTGCGGAATCGTTCTGACCAAGTTTGAAATGGGTCTGGCCGAGCTGATACCAGGCATAGGCTGAGGAAGTGTCGCTCTGGAATCTGGCGGCCGCATCGGTGTAGACTCCAAGCGCTCTCTGGTAGTCCTGGTAATAATAAAAACAGTCACCAAGTCTGAAATAAGCATCAGTCAGTAGTGGCGAGTCCGGATAAGTGTCTATGAATTTCTGAAAGGCCTGCGCCGCCTTGATAAATTCCCTTGAGAAGTATTGCGAGTATCCAATGCCAAGAAGTGCCGCCGAGGCATGATCGCCGGACGGGAATGAATGTAGGTATTTCTGATAAGCCGCCAGTGAAGACCGGTAATCTCCACCGCGATAGAAAGACTCTGCGCTCATGAAAAGCGCCTCCGCCCTCTGATCATCCGTCGAAGCTACATCCAGCGTAGACGCGTACACATTAGCTGCGCCGAGGTAATCGCCTGCGGCATATAGGGCTGCCGCGTAGTCAAAATGAGCATCAACCAGATGCTTCCCGGTCAACCGGGAGATTGCGTTGAGGAAGTAGAGTTTCGCGTGATTGTAATCGCCTTCCGCAGCGGCTGACAATGCCGCATTCTTCATCGCTTCCGCGTATTGAGCCGGAACCTTTGACGCGAGCAGGAATGCTTCTTCGCTCTTCGTATAGGATTTGTTCTGGAAGTAGAGTTTTCCCGTCTCAAAATTGACGACGGCTAGTTTCTCGGGATTCCGGGTCGATTTCGCCAAATTGTTCACCTCTATTTCCGCAGAATCCGGAAAACCTGCAGCCTGGTACGCCCTTCCCGTTTCAATTCTTGAATCGAAATATACCGGGCTATCGGGACTCACTTCTCTCAACAGCTGTAATGCTCTCCCCGCTCCCTCTTTGCTTGCCAACAGAAGCTTAGAGAGAAGCACGCGCACTTCGGATGAATGGTCGCCGGTCGGAAATCTGTTCATGTAGTCCGAATATGCGGCTGTTGCGCTGTCGTTCATACCGAGCGCGCTATAAGCCTTCCCTTCGAAGTACAGCGCAGGTTCCATAACCTGGCCGCCTGTTGAGAGACTCATTGCCCGACTCAGTTCTGCGACCGCCAAGCTGTCGTTTCCAAGAAAGAAGTCACATTCTCCCATCTTCTCAGTCGCATCGGCGCTCAGCTTAGAATCCGGATAGGACACGATAAGATTCTCGAAACCCTTCTTGCTCTCGTCGAAGTTTCCGAGCTTTCCGTAAGACCAAGCAGCTCCGTACATCGAGTAGTCGGCAAAACCAGATTTGCCGTATCCCTGGTAACAGAGATCGAAATATTTTATGGCGTTGTTGTAGTCTTCCCTCGCCACGAACAATTCACCCAGCTTGTAAGCGGCTTCTCCCTTCACATCGTTGTCGTCCGAATTTGAAAGCACGTTCTTCAACAGCTTCTCGGACTTACTCAACTGGTTAATCTGCAGATATATCTCTCCGGTTCGGAGTTCGGAACGCGTAAAGTAACTGGAGCCCGGGTATCTCTCCATCACTTTCTGGTAGTCGCCAAGCGCACTGTCGTACATCTTCTCCTGGAGAAGGCACTCTCCGGATAAGAACAATATCTCATCAGTTCTCCTGGAACCCGGATAATTCTGCAGGAATTTCTTGAACTGGTCGTATGCCAGCTGGTACTGCGCGTCGCGGTACAATCCGAGGGCAAATGTATAGTCCTGCTGCTCCGCCACGGTCCCTCCGGCAACCTGGGCGAGGGAGAATGATGGAACGGCAATTATCAGCAATACTAAAAACGTCGCAAGTCTTGTTTTCATTTTTAGGAATTTATAGTCTCATAGCAAGTTAATCAAGTTCACTTGCAAACTTACTTGAAGGACCGCCGGTTCATGCTGCCCGGTATACAATAATCCCTTGCGGCGTATTTCTTCCCGCCATGGCTGCCGGCACCGATTGCGGCCCGTTGACGGGGCCCCAGGATTGGACAAAGTTTGTTATATTATCAAGGATGATTACCTACGACCAAAACCAGCTGCGCGACCTGTCTGTTTCTTCCACCAAAGAGTGGCTGCTGACCGACGGAGACGGCGGATTTGCGTGCAGCACGGTCTCTTTCATGAACACGAGAAGGCAGCATTCGCTCCTCACCGTATCGGCGAACACGCCGTTGAAGCGGTTGACGCTTCTGAATAAGGTAGATGAGGAAGTAATCGTAGATAACAAATCATATTTTCTCGGCACGAATCATTATCCAGGTACGATCTTCCCTGACGGCTACAAGCATTTGAGCGGGTTTGCATTCGACTACTTTCCCGAGGTGACTTTCGATCTTGACGGAAACCGCCTTACGAAGAAAGTCCTGATGCCAAAACGGTCTAGTTCACTCTTCATCCATTATGAGAACAATTCAAAGAAGGCAATGACACTTCGCCTTCTGCCGCTGGTGAGCTTCCGATGGAAAGACGCGGTTAAAAAGGCGGGCGATGGATTTCTTGTCGATGAACTTCCTGACGGCATTCGCATCATCGCGGATATGAACCTGCCCAAATTGTACCTGAAACTCTCGCAGATTTATAATACGAGCCCGGGGTCCTATTGGTATTACGGATTCATCTATGTGCATGACGCCGATAAGTACGCGGATGATCGTGAGGACCTTTACAATATGGGATACTGGGAAACGGAGCTGGATCCGGGTAAAGGACTGACTTTCGCCGCGTCGACACGCGACCTTGCGGAATTCGATTACGATGAAATAGAGGCGAAGAATATCGAAGCCATCGACAAGGTGAGGAAGGCAAGCGGCTTGCCGGCTAAGTACTATCATCTCGCCGACATCGCATCAAATCATATAGTGAGAAACAGGGCGATCAAGAGTTCAGCGATAATGAGCGGCTATCCCTACGGAAGCATGGCTGTCAAGGAGACGCTCCTTTCGCTCGATGGAATCTCCAATGTCTCGGACAATCCGCGCTATGAAAATGCCCTGCTCTATGATGTCGCTTCGAACGAAGTAAACGGTGCTTTCCCGTCGACCATAGATGAAACCACTTTGAATGTCTCGTATGATGACCCGAAGCTGCCGCTTTACTTTGCGGTTGCAGTGGCGAGGTGCGCCGAAAAAGAAAAGAGCATGGACTGCGCCAGGCGTTACATTCCGCTGCTCGAGAATGCTATTGATATTATCGGCGAGAATCGTCTTGGCGGAAAGAGGATCGGGAAATCAGGGTTAATCGATTTCTGCGCGGACATGGAAGAATCCGCCGCAAAGAGTGCGAAGAACGCGTTTGTGAATGCGCTTTGGTACAACCTTCTGAAGCTCGTCGAGCAGGCCAGGACAACAAACGGGTCATTCTCCGGCGATTCGGAGCGGACTGCTGAGTTGGAATCCGCCTATTTCGATGCCTTTTTCGACCGAAGCGGAGACTACCGGAGCGCTCGTGCCGAGGACGGCGTCACGCTTGAAATGGTCATGCCGCTCGTCGTGCCCTTCTTCCCCCTCTCGAAGGAGGAGCGTTCAACCGTGTGCAAGGCGCTTGTCCGCAGGTTCCTCGACACTTTTGGCGACGAACGTGCACACGAAATACCGGATCACAGCTGCAATTTAGCTGCGATCTACCTGACTGAATCGAGCAGCCAGTCGGATGGATGCGGGGAAGAACTCAAAAAGATGAAAGACTTAGTGGGTGGACTTCTGCGGCTTGATCGGATGAGCAACTGCGTAAGCGGATTGCCGAAATGCGGAAACGACCGGGCCGAGCGCCATCCGCAGGACATCTCTTCGGCCACCGTAGTCGGAGAGGCGATCCGCCTGATCAAGAAGATCAATCTCGAATGATGGACGACCCAAACGGGTCCGCTTCGAAGGGAAAGCGCGGCGTTGGAAGCCGCGCGCTCAAAATATGTTAGTTCTTGAAAACTGCGAGAATGTCGCTTCGCTGGACGATGCGAAAATCACGACCGTCAAACTGGATCTCTTCCCCGCCGTATTTTGCGAAAAGGATTTTGTCGCCTACCTTCACCTTTGACTGCAGATCTTCATCGGTTCCCACTGCGACGACCAGACCTGTTCTCGGTTTTTCCTTTGCGGTATCCGGGATAATCAGGCCGGAAGCCGTTTTCTCTTCTTTTTCTTCCTCAAACTCCACAAGCACTCTGTCATCTAATGGTTGAATATTCATTTAACCTCCAGGATTATTCTTTTATTCCAAGTAATTGATTTATTTTTGGCCTGTCGAAACCGACGATCGGCCTGTTGTTTATCAGGATAACCGGCACACCGGTCTGTCCGGTTTTTCGGACCATGTCCTGCGCTGCGCTCTGGTCGCGCGCAACATCGATCTCGGTATACCGGACTCTCTTCTCGTTGAAGTACTGTTTGGCCGCCCTGCAGAAGCTGCATGTGGGGGTAGTGAAAATAACCACTTTAGGTTGCGGTGTAATCATTTTTTCTCTCTCATGTACTGGACTTGACATTCAGGAAATCGTCCGGCGGCAGGATTACATATGAATTCGTTAGCTCCACTGAATTCTTAAGCATCGCGCTTACCGGACAGTATTTGTTTTGGGACAAATCGATCGCACGCTCAAGATCTGCCTTCGACAGATTCTCTCCATAGAAGACGTACTCGATGTGAATCTTCGTGTATACCTGGGGATGCTCCTCCGCGACTTGCGCCTTCAATTTGACCTCGAAGCCGTTGAGCCTGACCCTCTTCTTCTGAAGGATAGAAACGACATCGCTGCCGGTGCAGGCCCCGAGCGAAATCAATATGAGCTCCTTCGGCCTGATCGCGGCGCTGCTTCCACCGAATTGGGGTGGCCCGTCCACGTTCACCCAATGTCCGGACTCCGTCAACCCAACGAAGGTCATGCCCCTGACTTGTCTCACCAATGCTGATTTTTCCGCCATGCTTACTCCATTCATTTCGTTTGATGCAAATTCAACAGGAAGGTTTCACGATTTTCTGATGTCTATGATTTGAATCGGGGTCCCCCAATCCTGAGTAGTAGGGCGATCCGTAAACCTGTAAGTGACTCTGATCCGGATACCGTCCTGCTGAAACTCGATGGGTAAATTCACCGGACATAGTCTGTCTCCGGATTCGGTTTTTATCCCGAAGAACGCGCCTATGCGGTTAATTTTCTTCTTCTTCACAAATTTATCGCACACACGGCGACACCCAATCTGTTTGAAATTTACTCACCACGTATTAATTTAATCACGCCGCGCCTGTAGCTCAATTGGATAGAGCATCAGACTACGGATCTGAGGGTTGGGGGTTCGAATCCCTCCAGGCGCACAGATTCACACGTTTTCCGCGAACCCACCCGACTTAAACACGACTTAACCTGAGGAGTGTACCATGATATAAGCCGTGACCCGACTTAACTTATAACCATAATTTCGGAGCCTTCTTAGTTCGATCGGCAGAATGTCCATTTCTTTAATCTGATCGTCCCTGCAATGATGTGCCTCCGACGTCACAGCTCTCCCGTTCCAGAAGTCCACAACACCCGCCCGGAAAAATCAAACAATTTCCCCCACACGCACGGTTAGGAAGCGACTCCACTCTCAAGGCTATACCCATTTCGCCCTGGTACTCCCGATCAACAGATCACGCCTCTACTACCCGGCGAACCCGGATTTGTTGTCTTTAGCCGTCTTGTTGGAATAGCCCATAGGCTGATCATTCTGGCACATGTGTGCCAACTTGTGAATCTGTTTCAGAAATCGTTTCAAATGACACTGCCAAGTGTTCTGTTTCCCGGTGAAGAGGCAATCAATGTTTCTCCTCTATTTCAAGAGCAAACACTTCTTTGTCTCGGTAAAAGAGCCTGCCTCCAGCCTGTAGAAATACACGCCGCTCGGTAAACCGCTCGCGTTGAAAGTAACGGTATGCTCTCCAGAGTTCTCCTGCCCGTTCACAAGAGTCGCCACTTCCCTTCCCAGCACATCATAGACTTTAAGGATGACGAAGCCTGGACGAGGAACATTGAACTGAATCACCGTCGTAGGGTTGAACGGATTTGGATAATTCTGCTGTAGGGAAAAGCCTGCTGGCAACGGTTTGGGGTGCCCTTGTACACTTGTTATCATCTGCGAAAGCGGTCGATACCACACTCCTCCTCCCCACGTTCCAGCAAGTAGATTTGTGCCACTGGCGACAAGAGCGGTGACATAAGGATTTATTAATCCTGAATCCAAGCCTGCCCAGGTTGTCCCATTATCACTGGATAGAAAGACCCCTGTGCTATCAGAACCAGTTAACAGGCTTGGGCTGGACACCGACCGAGAACTGACGGTGCCTCCCGGGACTACGACAACGTTCCCAAAATACTCAACCCCTGCGAAGACATTCTCGGCGTCTGCGCCGTTTGGAATCGCGGCAATTGAATACACCCGAGTGTTCGTCAAGCCTGCCGCCGTCCAGCTTGTACCATCGTCAGTGGAGAGAAACAAACCATCGTCAGTTCCTGCAAAGAGATTCGCGCCGCTTGCCACCAGACAGAGAGCCCATTTGTTCGTCAAGCCCGAGTCTGTCGGCATCCAGCTTGTCCCGCCGTTAGTAGAAAGAAATACGCCACTGCGATGAGTCCCTGCGTATAGATTTGCCCCTGCTGTAGCAAGAGCACAAACCCACTTATCTGTCAAACCGGAGTCTACTTCTGTCCAGCTTGCACCGCTGTTTGTGGAGAGGAATAACCCATTCTCCGTTCCTGCGTACAGATCTGTGCCGCTAACGGCAAGGGATAGGACGTCAGTATTTGTCATACCGGAATCGATGCTCGCCCAGGTTGCTCCTTCGTCGGTGGAACGCATAACCCCACGGAAGGTTCCTGCAAAGAGATTACTGCCGCCTGCAACAAGGGATAAGATGTCAGTGTTTGTCATGAGCGTGTCTACTACCGACCAGTCTGTTCCGCCATTCGTGGAACAATAGATGCCGGTCGTAGTTCCCACAAACAGATTCCCTCCATTGACAGCAAAACAATTGACGTAGCCGCCTTCAGTTCCGTTGGTCTCTTCCCATTGAGCCAATGACGGCTCGACGTTTACTGATGCCAGAAGCGTTAGCGCAACAAACAGAGAAATGTATCTCATGCACTACTCCTCCCGTCGCCCCCTGCCTTCATAAGAAACCTGTTAAAGAGGCATCGGAAGTTGGGCGTGTCTTTTGCATTACCTAGTCTCATTTCAAAACCATGAGCTTGCGCGTTTTGGTGTAGCTCCCTGCTCGTAATCTGTAAAAGTACACCCCGCTCGGTAATCCGCTCGCATTGAAAGTAATTGTGTAATTGCCCGGCTGTTCCACCCTATCTACCAACGACCTCACTTCCCTGCCAAGCACATCATAGACCTTCAAGGTCACAAACCCTGAAATTGGAATGTCAAACTCGATAACCGTAGTGGGGTTGAATGGATTAGGATAGTTTTGCATAAGGATAAAATTCTGCGGAGTAGCGGCGGGAGGGCTCGTCACGGATTCGATCATTTCTGACAGAGGTCGACTCCAGATTCCATCTCCATTTGTACCCGCGAAGAAATTCTTACCCGAGACGGCAAATGCCGAAACAGCGGCATACTCCGTCAAGCCGGTATCAACAGGCGTCCAGTCTGCTCCATTGTCTGTCGAAAGGAAAACACCGCCGTTAGCTGTTCCTGCAAAGACATTCGTTCCCGAAAGATAAAGAGCGTTGACGCTGACCTTTCCTAAGCCCGAGTCTACTACCGCCCAGTTCTTGCCATCATTGCCGGAATAATAAACTCCGCTTCCCATCCCAGCAAATATGTCCGTACCGGACGTGGCTAGAGCATTTATCCAAGTATTCTTTAG
The DNA here is from genome assembly GCA_021796055.1 of Bacteroidota bacterium. The sequence goes on along the minus strand of JAJYOS010000056.1, from coordinate 2,956 downwards.
TCCCGTGAAGGTCCACTTCCCACCCTCATTGGTTGAAATGTATACGCCTGCATTGGTCCCTGCAAAGACATTCGTCCCGGAAGCTGCCAAAGCATTCACATTGAATGAATTTAATCCTGTAATTGATGGTGGAGGCAACCCCGAATCCACTGCCTCCCAGGTCTCGCCGTCATTGGTGGACCTGGAAATGCCACCATATGTGGCTCCTGCATAGATATTCGAACCCGACACCGCGAAGGCATCGATATCATTTTCCGGCAAACCGCCGGATTTCCATGTTGAGCCATTGTCGGTCGAACGGTAGACCCCACTGCCGGTGGCGGCAAAAATACCGCCGTTCAGAACCTCGAGAGCGTCAACGTTATTATCCCCGAGCCCTGCACTAGACGGCGTCCAGCTTGTGTCGGTCTCGCCAGAGCGAAATACACCTTCCCCTTCAGTACCTGCAAACAAGATATCCCCGTCAGTAACCATACATTGGACAAAGCTGTTGCTCAAGCCAGGATTAGCTGAATTCCAGGTGTTGCCTTCATTTGTTGACGAGAAAATACCCCCATAATAAGTCCCTGCATAAAGCTTGTTACCGTGGGCGTCAAGACATTCAATCGCACTGTCTGCCAAGCCGGCACTAATGGGAGACCATGATTGACCGCCATCAGTTGATACGTAAACGCCCCCGCCGTAAATCGAAGCACCCGCACCGAAGACTCCGGCAAAAATCTTGGACCCCGATACAGCAAAGGCGCGGACAAGCGGATCATAAGGCAATCCCTCGCTAGCATCGCTCCAGTTCTGCCCATTATCACTGGAATAAGAAATGCCTTGGTCTGTGCCGACCAATACCGTTGTGCCGGACACTGCAATTGCCTCTATGAAAGGATATCCTAGTCCTGAGTCTCGCTCGACCCATGTTTTGCCGGAGTCCTTCGAGACATAAAAGTCATCGCCGGTACCTGCATACATATTTGTACCTGAGTCTGCAAGCGCCGTGATCCAGGTGCCGCTGCCGCCGAATCCTGAGTCGACCTGAGTCCAGGTTGAACCGTTGTTATCTGAAAAGAAGAGTCCCCCTTGTGTCCCGGCAAAGAGGTTCCCTCCCGAAATTATGATAGCGTCAACCCTGAGGTTCGTCAAGCCAGTATTAATTGGGGTCCAGCTATTTCCACCATTGGTAGACAGATAGACGCCACCTCCCCATGTACCCGCGATGACATCCGTGCCGGAGGTAGCCAGGGAAAAAACATATGGGTTCGTCAGTCCTGTATTGACGCTCTTCCAACTTGCCCCGTCATCTGCTGATAGAAAAACTCCGCCGCCGTTACTACCTGCGAAGACATTCCCTGTCGACGTTGCAAAGCATTCGAGGTAACCGCCGTACGGTCCGTTCGTCTGCACCCATTGTGCGTATCCCTGATTCCCGCACAAGATGAATATCGCTGAAAGTGCTAACCCGAAAATGTATCCCTTTTTCATTGCTCACTCCATCCGACGGGCTTTCAATTTCCCTTGCACCCGGAAGTACTGAATCGTCCCTATTGTATGGTGTAGTATAGCCTGTGAACTCGAGTCAATCAACTGCATGAACCCAGCAGTGTAATGCCTCACTGAAAGGGTTATTTCTCTCGCAAAGGCGCCAAGAACGCAAAGAAATGTTGACGAGCGGTTCGCTTTGCGCTTTGCGGCTTGGCGAGAAACTATAAGTGAGGGGTTACCAGCAGTACCAGATTGACGGCTCCGAAGCGGAGGGTACCGAGTATTGAATTCGACACACGTGTGCCAGATCCGCTAAGCAAACTCAGGCTTTTGAAAGACTGACCAAATATCCAGACTCACCGTGTGCCAGCCATCCTTTCTTTGCCCCTTTCCTGCCCCGCCATCGAGTCCAGGTCCAGAAGGGTACAAAACCACTATGCAGAAATTATCGTCGAAATTTGCCCGGGAAAATCCGCAATAAACAAAGTCGTAGAGGGTCCTTATCGACTTCATCCACCGATGCGCCTCGAGCCCCCCTAATTACTCTGGAAGGAGCGATTCCAATTACATCTTGTGACGAAGAATCTTTCCCAGCTCTCATCTACCTCACTACTTCTCCGCTCGCCTTCTCAATATGGGTTCAGTTAGGCGAAAACTGTCGCCGACTCGGACTTGTCCATCGAAACATATTTGCTTCGTAGCTGATACGCTCCATATAAACTCAGGACGCCAAAGATCGCAACTACGCCTTCGGCCATCCAGATATTCGTCAACGAAAACTTGAAAGATAGCTGGAACCATCCCGCCAGTCCATCAAGGGTGGTTTTCGTTAAGAATGAAAGCAGAAAGTATGAAATCTCATGACAGCGGATCTAATGAGCCGAACGTCCTGAGCTGACAATCTGGCATGCCAAGCATTCGGAATCCGCGGCCGCGTTTTCAGGCGCATTTTCCACTACCCACCCACTGAATGCCTTCCTCTGCTTATGATGGCTCCACCTCCGGCCGTTGTAGAAGAGTCCCAGCGTAATCATGCCTGCCCACCACCAGTTGGTGGTGAACAAATCGTAAACGATCACTGCCATAATGATTAGGGGGATTGGCTTCAAAAAATAAGACTCAAGAACCTTCACATCTCTACCCTCCATTTGTGATTCTCCTTTCAGCCCCTTCCTGCCCCGCTATCGAGTCGAGGACCGGAATGGGACGAAACTAAGTTTGCAGAAATCACCTCGAAAACTAGGGTTTTATCCTTAACGCAAATGCATTTCATGACAGCCTCACCGTGTTTATGCACGCCAGCTTTCTAATAATCTGTATCAATAAACCTCCCCGACGCTTGCGTCGAGGAATTCTTTCGATTAAACCATTTTTGGGCAGTACCATTCACTTCCCATTACCTAGATTGTCTCTCACACTTCTAAACTGCTCCAGCGCTGCCTCCAGATTCTCCATGATGTCCACGCGCTTCTCAGACTTCCGA
>JAJYOS010000055.1 GCA_021796055.1 Bacteroidota bacterium | reverse complement strand
AGCAGCTCTACCTTCCCCTTCGTGACATCCACAACCGTCGACGGGATTTGAGAGGTGAGCCGCCCCGCGTCCACAACCAGGTCGACGGAATCAAGCAATTGCCTGCTGATTATTTCAATTGAATCCGGATTAGGCTCGCCCGAAAGATTTGCGCTTGTAGAGGTGATCGGGATCCTGCATATCCCCAGCAATTCGCGGCAGAATTTATCGCTGGACAGCCTGATGCCGATTTTGCCCGAACCCGCCGTCAGGATCGGCGAAACGACCGGCGATGCTTTAAACACTATTGTCAGCGGCCCGGGCCAGAACTTGTCCATCAGTTTCTCGGCCACTTCAGGAATTCCCGTAACCAGTTCATCGAGACTGCCGCGCTCTGGAATGAGAACGAGTATCGGATTGGATTTCTTTCGCTCTTTTATCGTGTAGACTCTCTCGACTATTTTCGGCTCGAGTGCGTTCGCGCCAAGTCCGTATATCGTTTCAGTCGGATATACAATCACCCCGCCGTCAAGGATGGTCTGGGCAGCGAGTGTGACACTGCGCGAGTTTTTTACGCCGACGACCTTAGCCATCACCGCGCTCCAGCAGCTTAAGGCTTTCCGAAACGATCCGCTCAGGGGAAATATTTCTCATACACTCGAATGTACCTATCGGACAGCGATTTCCGCCGTGAATCGAGCACGGCCTGCAACCCAGAGTTTCCGTCTCGACGACCTTCGAGCTCCTATGGTACGGAAAGAATCCGAAGTCTTTAACAGTCGGGCCGAAAATGGCCACCGTCGGGACATTGAACGCCGAGGCCACGTGGATTGGCGCAGAGTCGTTGGCGACAAGCAGCGAAGCGCGCCTTATGATCTCGGCAGAAGACATGAACGAGAATTCTCCGATTGCAGACACGACTTTATCTCCGAGGCTCCCGAAACTCTCAGCCAGTCCGGCATCTTTCTTCCCGCCGATGAGTATGACCCTGGAAAATCTTTCGAGGAGGCCCCGGACAACCTGCAGCATCATCTCGATGGGATATTGTTTCGTATTCCACACCGTGCCGGGTGCCACGACCGCGTAAGGCCGCTCGACGCCTTTTTCGGAAAGAAACCGTGTCGCCTCGTCCCTGTTCTCATCGCCCGGGAAAAGCTTCGGTGCTTCCCGCCGCGGCTCGATATTAACCGGCTCGAGAAGCGAAAGGTTGCGCTCGACTTCGTGCACTCCAAACTTCCATGGCACCAGATGTGTGAAGCCTCTTTTCCACGCCGACCTGTCAAAGCCGACCCTTAGCCTCGCGCCCGTTCCGCTTGCGAGGAGTGCACTTCTCATGGACCTGTGGGGACAGAAGACATAATCATAGATTCTCTTCTTTAACCCGGCCCGCAAATCGAGAAAGGCAGACACTGAGCTGTGCCTGCCGTGCTTATCGTAGACGATGACCTGTGATATATCCGGGTGCGACTTCAGAATTTCGGTCGTCTCCGGAATCGCGAGGAAATCCAGCTGCAAATCGGCGATCGAACTCTTTAGCACCTGCACAAGAGGCAGTGTGAGTATCACGTCGCCGAGAAAAGCGGTCTGGATCACGAGAGCCCGCGTCACTTGCGATCCGCCTCCATGGCCTTCTGAAATTCCGGAGTATGCTTGAACCTCTTGTGAAACCAGAGCCAGTCGGCGGGATACCTGCGTATGAAATCCTCGAGAAGAGCCACGTGCCGCTGCGTAAGCTCTTTTACGTTTTCCTCGGAATCGTCCTTCAAGTCTGTAAAATCAATTCTTCTGAGATCGACTTCATATGTGCCGTCCTTCCTCCTCACGAGAAAGCCGGCAAGCATGTCCGCTCGCGTTCTCAGCGCGAAGGAGGCCGGTCCCTGGAAGGTCGGGACTTCGATTCCGAAGAACTTTGCCGGCGCGCTTTCCTTCGCCGCGCTTTGATCGGCAAGAAGTGCGACAATCCCGTTGGACTTCAGCTGCGTCAAAGCTGCACGGATCGAATTAGACATCGGTACTGTCGAATTGCCGAGATGGGACCGGTATCTGTTGGCAAGAGTGTCGACAGCTTTATTGTGAAAAGGATGTACCACTATCTGGATCTTGCCCGGAAAAGCGGCACCGATTGCAAGCGCGATAAGCTCCCAATTGGAGAAGTGACCGCTCATCATGACAAGGCCGTTGCCCTTACGAAAACCCGATTCCATGAGTGCGCGCGACCCCGGTGAGAAATCGACGAGGTTTCTAAGGTTATCCGCCGTTAAGTTCGGAAAGTATAGAAACTCGAAAAGTACGGTGGCAATATTCACGTATGCTCCTTCGAGTATGTTCTCCAGTTCGCCGCTGTGTTTTTCCGGAAAGCAGAGCCTCAGGTTGGTCAGAGCGACCAGCCTGCGAATCCTGACATGCCTGTAGGCAAATCGTCCCACCCATGCCGCCATCTTCTGAACTCTCCGCACCGAAAAACGGCGGAGAAATGCTCCCGCCAGTTTCAGCAGACTTGATTGCAGATGATCGGACAGGCTCAAGAGAAATTCTCCATTGTTTATACGGGACAGGGGCCCTTTAATAGTTCCGGGGCGTCATGTAATTATTATACGATTACTTTTCTATAAAACCGAAACATTTATACTCGGATAGAAATTGTCAGCGCGATGATGGAAGATACTTCCGGTAAAGGCCGGGAAAATTCGCACAACGGAATCCAGGCTTCAAATCCCCTTTTCCCGCCTCTTACAAATCGTTCGGCAGCGGCAGCACAACATGAATACCGGAGAATATGCAGGAATCGTCAAGCTCTATCCCCGCTTATGATTTTGAGTCCGAACTAAATTCTTGATTGAAGCCCGGTATTTTGAAGTCGGAACTTGATTAAGATTGCGGCTTCGAGGAAATACTTAGTGCTGATGAGATCAGTCCGACGACAATTGTCGTCAAAGATCCTATCATCGTGTACCAAGTCCAGGCGATCGGCGTGAAGAAGAACACGTAGACGAGCACGGCCAGGCCGGCGGTAAATCCTATGATGGCATCGGTTTGCCGTGGTTTCTTAAACAGCACTCCAAGCAGAAACGTCCCGAGGAGGCCGCCGTACGTCACCGATGCTATGGATAGCGCAATTTCAATTACCGATTCCGTGGAATGTATGAATATAAATGCCGTTGCCACCAGTATGACAGTCCAGATCACGCTGAACAACTTCGACAACTTGAGGTCTTTTTCTTCCGAGGTGTTTCTGCCGAAATAAGGCTTATAAAGATCGACGAGCGTCGAGGAAGCGAGCGAGCTTATCGACCCGCTAAGCGAACCCATCGCGCTCGCGAGAAGTCCGGCAACGATGATGCCGCTGACACCGCTCGGGAGCTGATCGATTATGAACTTGGGGAAAATCTGGTCACCATCCTTGAACGGAAAAGCATGATAGAATGCAAAGAGGGCGACACCTATAAGGAGGAAGAAAAGAAACTGAATGGCGACGAAGAAACCGCTTGCGATGACCGCTTTCTGACTGTTTTTCAGCGAGTTCGTGGCCAGAAGCCGCTGCACGATAAGCTGGTCGGTCCCGTGTGAAGCCATTGAAAGAAAGGCGCCGCCGAGTACGCTCGCGACGAAGGTGTATTTCAGGGTGAAGAAATTGGCAAGTCCCCCGCTGAATCCGAAATGGATGAACTGAAACTTCGAATGCGCCGCCGCCGCGGCTACGACGGAGCCCCATCCGTTCGGAAGATGGGACAACATTATATAAAGCGCGATAGCCGCCCCGCCGATATAGACAAACATCTGGACGACGTCGGTCCAGATCACCGCCCTGATGCCGCCGGTATAAGTGTAGATAAACGTGAACACGGTTATGATAATTATGGCGACCGCGTAGACGAACGTGATGGAATGTCCGGTGAAAATCCGGTAGCCGTTGAAGATGATCGCAATCGGGATCGCCGTGGTGAAGAGCCTGACCCCCGTCGCGAGTGTCCTCGTCACGAGAAACACAATCGAAGCATAATTCCTGGTCTTGTCCCCGAAACGGGTCTTAAGAAGTTCATAGGCCGTGACCAGCTCGCCGTTGTAATAAGACGGCAGGAAAAGGAACGCTATCGCAATCCGCCCCACGATGTAGCCGATTGCGATCTGAAGAAAATTAAGGTTGGTCAGATATGCCAGCCCCGGGATGGAAATGAAGGTTATCGCACTCGTCTCCGTAGCGACAATCGCGAACGAGACCACGAGCCAGGGGATTTTTCTTCCGCCTACAAAATAGTCGGCGGCGTTCTTCTGCTTTCCGCCAACGATCACGCCGAACCCCGCAACCCCGACGAGGTATGCCAGCACGATTATATAATCGACCGTCTTGAAACCCAAGTCAGCTCCGGAAGGTGCTTGTAGTCCGGCGGATCCTCAACTCAACTCCTCCGGTGAGAGGTGAATAGCGAAGACTTTTTCGAGCTGTGTGATCCTCAAGAGGTTGCGGACATCCGGGTTGGGAGCCACAATATGGACCTCACCCTTCAGTTCGCGCATCATTCTCTCCGCGACGAGCAGCGCACTGAGCCCGGATGAATCGCACGACTTCACCGAACTCATGTCGACGACAAGCTTCCTGAGTGGAGCTCTGCAGATGACAAGGAACTCCGCCTTCAGCTGAGGAGAAACCTGAGTATCAAGCTTCTCAATATTCAGCCTAAGAAGGGTGTGTCCCTTGTGGACCTCCGTTTCGAATGTTTTCTTCTTCATTTTTCCTTGAACATTTTGATAGTATGGGTAAAACTTTCGTACGCCTTCTTCATGTCCCGATTTTCCGGGAGCATTATCTGGAGATCGTAAAAGTTGTCGCAGTTTGTTTTGGAGAAGCCCGCGCAAATTTTCGCGTCGGATTTCCGGCAGAGGTAAGACATGAATATGTCCTCGGAGAAACTCAGATCGAAAGCGAGGTCGTACTTGTCCTCCTTGAGACGGTAGATAAGGTCATGAGACGGGAGTTTCAGCCAGCTCTCGTCAGCCTGCGAGACCGTTATCACCTCGCTTCGGTATGCGGCCATCTCGCGCATGTTTTCTGCAACAAGCAGGACGACGCGGCGGAAGTATCTCATAAGGGATTCCACCACCGATCTCGCGAGATAGAATTCCATACTGACTCGCGGCATAAGGAAAACAGCTGTCTCGGAAGATTTGATTACATCGTTAAACTTGATCGACTTCTTGATTCGTCTTGTACGGTTCGCCGCATATCTCACGGCCAATCGGTTTTTGATGCCTATCATTTACTCTTTTCAATAAGTTTAAGGAATTCGCCTTCATCTAATATAGCTATTTTAAGCTTCTGAGCCTTGTCATATTTCGAGCCCGGGTTCTCGCCGACAACAACATAGTTTGTTTTCATGCTGACGCTCTCCGTGACCTTGCCGCCCGCGTCTTCGATCAAATCCTTTGCCTCATCCCTGGAATATCGAGAGAGAGTACCAGTAATCACGAAGGTCTGGCCGGACAATTTCCCCTTCTTCCTTTTCACAGCTTCCTCAAACTGCAAACCTGAGGAGCGCAGCCTGGCGGTCAATTCCCGGTTCTTCTGATCACGGAAATACCGGTAGATGCTCTGCGCGATCGTGGGACCGATATCCGACACGAACTGGAGTCCCTCCAGTGAAGCCTTCATCAGTTCGTCCATCGATTGAAAATGCTCGGCGAGGATCTGCGCAGTGCGTTCACCGACATGGCGGATGCCGAGGCCAAAAAGGAGTTTGCTGAACGGCCTCGATTTACTCCGGTCGACGGCGTTGAGAAGGTTCTCGACGCTTTTTTTGCCCCACCTCTCGAGAGACTCGAGCTGGGTGCGGTGACGGTTGAGCTCGTAGATGTCGGCAACACTTTTCAGCAATCCGATTTCGACAAGCTGGTCGACGACCGATTCACCCATCCCCTCAATGTCCATTGCCCTTCTCGATGCGAAGTGCTCGATCCGACCGCGGACCTGGGCCGGGCACTCGTAGTTTTCGCAGTAGTACGCAGCTTCACCTTCCAGCCGGATTATCGGCTCCCCGCAGGCAGGGCACTTGTGAGGGAATCTGAATTGCTTTGCCCCGGGCGGACGTTTCTCCTTGATGAAACCGACGACCGCAGGAATGACATCGCCGCTTTTTTCGACGAGCACGGTATCGCCGATGCGGACGTCCTTTTCCTTTATATAGTCCTCGTTGTGGAGAGTCGCGCGGCTGATCGTCGACCCGGCCAGAAGAACCGGATCGAGCTCAGCCACCGGCGTTATGGTTCCGATCCTGCCCACCTGCACCGTGATGCCGTTGAGCAGAGTCTCGGCCTGCCTCGCAGCAAACTTGTAGGCGATCGCCCACCTCGGACTCCTCGCGACCGCGCCGAGAGTCTCCTGCTGGCTTGTTCTGTTCACTTTAACGACATTACCGTCGATCTCGAAGGGGAGCTTATCACGAGCCCCTTCCCAGTATCTCGTGGCTTCAAACACCTGATCGATGTCCTTGCAGAGTCTCACGTGTTCGCTGACAGGGAGACCGAGTTTCCGAAGTATCTGGAGACTCTCCCACTGCGATTTCAGTTCGGCATTATTCGAGAGAAGATAGTACGAGAAAAATCTCAATGGCCTTTTCGCAACCTCTCCCGGATCCTGCAGCTTCAAAGTCCCCGCAGTCGCGTTGCGTGGATTCGCAAACGTCTTCTCGCCGTTCTCTTCGCGTTCACGGTTCATCCTCTGGAACTCTTCGCGGTTCATCAGGACTTCGCCGCGCACTTCGATATCCGAGAAAGAGCCGGTCTCGCGCGACATCTTCAGCCGAAGCGGCACGGCTCGGATGGTCCTTACATTCGCCGTAATGTCGTCACCTGTTTCGCCGTCGCCACGCGTTGCGGCAAGAGCGAGCGATCCTTTCTCGTAGACGAGGCGCAGCGCAACACCGTCGAACTTAAGTTCCGAGACGTATTCATATTTCTCTTCCCCGAGAAGGTTGCGAATCCTTCTGTCGAAATCGCGGAGCTCTTGCTCGCTGTACGTGTTCGAAAGGCTGAGCATGGGCACGGGATGGCGTATCTGCCTGAAGGTCTTCGTGGGCTGGCCGCCGACGCGCTGGGTCGGAGAATCCGGGGTTACAAGCTCGGGGTGCTGAGTCTCCAGGTCGATGAGCTTCCTCATCAACCGGTCATACTCAAAATCGGTTACGGAAGGTTCGGCAAGTACGTAATAGCGGTAGTCGTGCTCGCGAATCTCATCGCGCAGCTTCTCGATCTCCGACCTGACACCTTTTCCAGCCCTTGAAGAACCGGCGCTCTTCACTTCTTGATCGTGCCGTCTTTCAGAATTGTGACATTGCGAATTACCACACCGGTCTTGCCAAGCGGAGGATATTCATGCCCGTTCAAGGAAATCAAGAGCCCTCCGGCGTTGCCGATCGTCATGTCGAATTTTCTTTTTCCCCAGAAAGAAACTCTGTTGCCCGGTTTCAACAGGAGATCGTAGGTCCTCCCCTCGTCGATGACAAGATTCACCCAAACCGTGTCGGTCGCGGCGAGAACGAGTCTCGAGCTGTCGGGTTTCGCCACCTGCTTCGTCACTGCCGAGTACGCCGAATCGAACTTCCTCTCATTCGCAATCCGGGTATTTTCGTAATTGTACTCATCCGGGGTTACAGGCGGCTTTTTGTTCGGCGAAAAAGCGAGGTATGACAGAACGGCCAGGATTGCGATGCCGACAACGCCGAGCGCAATCTTCTGTGTGTTGGAAAGATTGAGGGGTTTGCCGCTCCCTTTCTCAACGACTTCCGCCTCCTTCTGCTCCTGCTGAACCTTCAGGGACTCGGTGTAAAGATCGAATCGCCTGATCGTGTCATCGGGATCGAGTCCGATGGCCTTTGCGTAATCCCTGATAAACGCCCTGATGTATGTTTCCGGCATGATCTCAAAATTTCCGGCTTCGAGGGCTTCCAGGAACTTGACGCTGATTCTAGTCTGTACGGCTACGTCGGATAACCGTATCTTTCTTTCCTCGCGCTGCTTTCTTAGTTGGTCGGAAAAACTCTCCATTTGCCGCTGTTTTTGTTGTGACGTTCTGAATCTAATTAACCTGAACAACTATAACAACGATTCAAACGGACATGAATCTGACGCCCAGGCCTTGTATCAACAGGTATTGAGTGGAGTACTTGACATTGATTCTAAGCTTGAGGATATTAGGTAGAATTATGTCTACTATAGCGAGGACAAACACATGAACGACCTGACAAAACGCCAGGGGGAGGTTTACAAGTTTATCAAAAGCCATCACAGGCGGTGGGGATACCCTCCGACGATCCGGGAAATTGCAGACCACATCGGAGCTAAATACAGCCACGGCGTCGAGGGACATCTCAGGGCGCTGGAGAAGAAGGGCTTTATAAAAAGGGAGGCCGCCAAAAGCCGGGGCATACTGCTTACTCAATCGGCCTTCGGGTTGCCGGTGCCTATAATCGGCCGGATAACTGCGGGGAAACCCATACTGGCAGTCGAGAACACAGGCGAATCGGTGGTGCTCGACCCGGCATTTGTCCGGGGCGGCGAAGCCAACTTTCTGCTTATGGTGGAGGGACAGAGTATGAAAGATGCAGGGATACTCGACGGCGACCTCGTCCTTGTGAGGCAGCAGTCGACCGCCGAGCAGGGAGATATCGTCGCCGCGCTCATCGATGATGAGACTGCAACGGTAAAAAGGTTCAGGCAGGAAGACGACCACGTGATCCTCGAGCCTGAGAATCGGGACTTCGAGCCGATCGTTTCCGATTCTTCATCCGTAAAAATAATAGGCAAAGTGATGGCTGTCCTGAGACTGCTGGACAATCAACTCACGGTGAAGAAACTTCGGTAGAGATGGGAAACTGACTCCTGGTGACTTGGAATAATGGGATTACAGAATATTGGATTCGTGGATCGTACAGTCTTTTTACATTTTCCTTCTTTCATCTCACTTCTGGCTTCTGACCACCTGGACTGAAAATGGACAGTGACCGTTATCCCACTATCATGCACATCGACATCGACGCATTCTTCGCCTCGGTGGAGGAATCGATCTGCCCGGCCTTACGCGGGAAACCGGTAATCGTCGGAGGGCTCCCGCACGGCCGCGGAGTTGTGGCATGCCCGAACTACGAAGCAAGGAAACTCGGAGTCAGGACGGCAATGCCGCTTGCAAAGGCGTACTCACTTGCTCCCCATGCAACTTTTATGAAAGGGAGCTACCACGCCTACGAAAAGTATTCAAGACGGTTCATGCAAATCCTGCATGACTTCTCACCGATCGTTCTGCCGGTCAGCCTTGATGAAGCATACATCGACGTGAACGGATGTCTTCATTTCTGGGGTTATGACCTCGCAGCTCTCGCCAATTCCATAAAGCGCGCCGTTTCCGATGAGCTGGGAATAACCGTCTCGATCGGTGTAGCTTCGAACAGGATATGCGCCAAAATTGCCTCCGACTACTCCAAGAAGATCGCACGAACAAATATGGAAGCAAGAAAAGAGACCGGTCCGCCGGACGGACTTCTCGTAGTTCCGCTTGGCGAAGAAAAAGATTTTCTCGCTCCCCTTCCGGCTTCGGCAATTCCCGGAATCGGAAAGAGAACGACGGAGACACTTGAGAGCCTGGGGATATACACCGCCGGGGCACTCGCAAGCGCAGATATTCACATGCTGAGGAATATCTTCGGCTCAATCGGTTTCTATCTTTATGAAGCGGCAAATGGAAGGGGACCGCGAGAGATCGAAGGCGACGAACACGGCGCGAAATCGATATCGCGCAGCACGACTTTCGCAGAAGATTCAAACGACGAGGAGTTCATCTCATCAGTATTCTTCTACCTCTCCGAGAAAATTGCCCGCGAGCTTCGTAAGAACGGCGACGCAGCATCAACCGTCACGGTCAAAATGCGTTATTCGGACGGCGCGCCGCTCCTCGGGTTCAAAAAAGCAGGCACGGATACCAGCCGCAGATTCGTCACTTACCAGAAGAGCTACACTCTGAGCCAGCCCACGAATTCCGAATTCGACATCGCCTCCAATGGACTCGCTCTGTTCAGAAGCTTGTGGCTGGAAGGAACGAAGGTACGTCTCATCGGGATCGGCGTTACCAACATACTGGAATCACGACTGCAGCTCGACCTTTTCGCTGCAGGCAGAGCACGTCAGGCGGAGCTGCTCCACGGCCTCGACACGATTCGGAAGAAATTCGGCTACCATTCCATTTACTTCGGGATTGTCGAACAACTCGAACGAACATACGACCGCCACGACCAAGGTTTCAACCTGCACGCTTCCCCTGCGGATGGAGCATAAATATTCTCTCCATCCCCTTGATTGATTCGGATGGAGTCGGAATATTTCACCATATGAAAAGAAAAGATTCTTCCCATTCTTCTTCGACTGAGCGCTCGCACTTCGTCGGAGGGACATTATTCCATTACTCCCCTACTGCGACCGCCGGAGGCGGACTCCGCCGGGCAGTCACCGTTACGATATTCCTCTTCCTCTCGTTTTCCCTGACATCTTTTCAACCGCTGCCGTCCCTGGTAATGCAATTCAGCTTCGGGAATTTTCACGATCCTAAGGGGATCAGCGTCGATCCCGCCGGTACGGTGTATGTCGCGGACACCGGAGACGACCTTCTCCTCAGGTTCAACTCTTCAGGCGATTCGACCGGGGAGGTGGGCGGATACGGCTGGGGAGACTTCCAGTTCGATATGCCGTACGATGTTTGCGCGACCAACGGGGTAGAGATTTACGTAGCCGATTATAACAACAACAGGATCCAGCGATTCGACCGGACACTGGCGAACGTTGCGACGCTTTCTACGAATCAGTCGAACGACGACTCAAAGCGATTCGGTTACCCATCCGGCGTGGCGGTCTCGAGGCTCGGGGACCTTTTTATCTGCGACGACGAGAATGTACGCGTCATGAAAGTGAACACGTTTTCCACGGTCGAACGATCTTTTGGCGGGTACGGTGAAGGGGCGGGGACACTGACCATGCCGCGCCAGGTCGCCATCGGACCAAACGACGATGTGTTCGTTTCCGACAAAGGGCGTGTTGCGACGTACGACAATTTCGGGAATTACCTCGGTTCTATCGGCACAGGAATACTGCACGATCCGACCGGGATAGACATCGGAGAAGACAAGCTCGGAGTCTGCGATTCCGATACTCTCTACTTCTTCAAACTTGACGGGACGCTCATAGCGAAGTTTTCGGGGAATGATATTCTCGGAACCAGGATAAGCCACTTCAACGACGTTTCGATCCGCGGCAACAGAGTATATATCCTGACCGACAAGAATGTCGTGATAGCCAGGTCAGACTTCTGATTTCTCCAGCACTTCAGGATTTACAATTGCCGGCGGACGTTCGCCCTTCAACACGGCAATGGCGTTCAATGCCGACAGCTCCGACATCCTGGCACGGGTTTCAAGCGTAGCACTCCCGAGGTGCGGGGCGAGGACAACATTATCGAGCCTGAAAAACTCGCGGTTTACTTTCGGCTCATCGACATAAACATCCAACCCGGCGCCGGCGATTTTCGTTTTTTTCAGCGCCGAGATCAGCGCCCGTTCATCGATCACTTCACCACGAGCCGTATTGATAAGAATACACGACTTCTTCATCAGGCCGATCTCCCGCCTGCCGATCATGCCCCTGGTCTCGGAGTTCAACGGAACGTTCAGGCTCACAAAGTCCGATTCCCTCAGCAATTCTTCCAGCGTAACGAGCGATGCACCCAGACTGTCCAGATCGGGATTCTCCCGGCGAGAGTAATAAACGATCTTCATTCCGAATCCCTTTGCCCGCGTCGCTACTCCGGTTCCGATTCTCCCTGCACCGATAATGCCGATCGTCTTGCCGGACACTTCGTGACCGAGCATCATCAGCGGTGTCCATCCCTTGAACTCCCCTGCTCGCACGAGCCGGTCTCCTTCAGCGATCCTCCTTGCGGCAGCCAGCAAGAGGCCGAATGCCATGTCCGCGGTCGCGTCGGTTAGAACCCCCGGGGTATTGGTCACGACTATTCCCTTTTCGGTGGCGGCTTTGACATCAACGTTGTTGTACCCGACCGCGAAATCGGAAATCACTCTCACGGTTTTAAGCTTCGAAATAAATCCCCGATCGAATTTGTTGCCGAGCATGGCTACCACCCCGAACGCGCCGTCCAACTTTTCGAGGAGTTCGCGCTGGGTGATGTCTCGCTCCTCTTTATTCACATCGACGCGGAAATACTCCCTGAGCAGCACCATCCCATTTTCAGGTATTCTCCTTGTTACGAGGATTCTCGGACGTCGGCGGGGTTGGCGCATATCATTCCCTTGAACGGTCGCCTGCGTGCGGAAACCGGCGGGAGGAACGCAAAGATAAGGCGCGGCAGCTCATCTTACGATGCTGCCGCTGTCGATGTCGGACGCAGTCGTCAGTATCGATAACTTTCCGTCTTCGGTCGACGCAGCAAGGAGCATCCCGTTCGATTCGAGCCCCATTAGCTTGGCAGAGGCAAGGTTGGCTACGACTATCACATTTTTTCCGACAAGATCTTCCGGTTTGTAATGTTTGGATATTCCCGCGATAATCTGCCGCTTCTCTTCGCCGATCCGGACTTCGATCCGCAAGAGTTTCTCCGATTTCGGGACCTTCTCACAGTTGAGTATCCTGGCAACACGGAGATCAACTTTTCGAAAATCATCTATGGTGATTTGAGCCTTTATCGGTGCCGTAGATGGCACCGCGGCCTTTACCTCAGGCCCGATCGTATTCGTAGTCTTATTGATCTGCTCTTCGATTGTCGTATCCTCTATCTTTGTAAAAAGTATCTTGACATGCCCGATCTGCTTCCCCGCCTCGACGGACATTTCCGCGGCTGAGTTCCAAGCAGCTGTCGAAGCGAGACCATCGAGTGCGAGCATTTTCCAGATTTCCTCTGCCGCAAAAGGGATTACCGGCGAGAGGAGAATTGCCAGCGATCGTGCCAGCTGCGCACAGATATTCAGCGTGGTCGCACACTGGACGGGATTGTCGTTTCGAGATTTCCACGGCTCGGAGTCATTGAAATACTTGTTCGCCGCACGGGCCAGGGACATAGCCTCAACGACGCCGTCACGAAATTTGAATGCTTCAAAAAGCTTCCCGACCTTATCGGGAGCCTCTTTCATCTCGCCGGCAGCCCATTTGTCGAGTTCGCTCAGCTTGCCCCGCTCCGGTATTTTCCCGTCGTAATACCTTTGTATGAACTGCAATGTGCGGTTTACGAAATTCCCGAGAGTGTCTGCGAGCTCATTGTTGACACGCGCCTGAAAATCCTTCCAGTAGAAATCGGAGTCGCGGGACTCGGGAAGGTTCAACGCGAGCGCGTAGCGGAGCGCATCCGCCGGAAATACTTCTATGAAATCCTTTAGGTCTATTCCCCAGCTGCGGCTCTTCGAAAATTTTTTCCCCTCAAAGTTCAGGAATTCGTTCGCAGGAACTGCATCCGGGAGCACGTAGCGTGATTTTCCTCCTTCGTTCCAGGCCATGAGCATTGCTGGAAAAATAAGCGTATGAAACACTATGTTGTCTTTGCCGATAAAGGCGATGTAGCGGGTTTCGTCATTCTGCCAGTATTTCTTCCAGAAATTCGGATCTCCCTTTTTCTGAGAGAGCTCCTTCGTCGAAGAAATGTATCCCAGCACAGCTTCAAACCAGACATAAAGGACTTTGTTCTCGTAACCCTGGAGCGGAACAGGTATCCCCCAGTGGAGGTCGCGGGTGACAGCACGGTCCTCAAGCCCCTGTTTCAACCAGCTGTCCACGTAGCTCCGGACATTCTCCTTCCATTTCTTGGAGTCGACATATTCCTCCAGCTGCTTCTGGAACTTGCCGAGAGGAAAATACCAGTGTTTCGTTTCCCTGACGACGGGCGTGGTGCCGCATATTTTGCATTTCGGGTCGATGAGCTGTGTCTGCTCAAGCCATGTCCCGCACTTTTCGCATTGGTCCCCGCGGGCTTCGGTGTTTCCGCACACCGGGCATGTCCCTTCCACGTACCGGTCCGCCAGAAACATCCTGTCCTTCTCACAATAGAGCTGCTTCTCGCTCTTTTCGACGAGGAGCTTCTGGCGGTAAAACTCCAGGAAGAATTCCTGCCCGGTTTGGTGGTGGATCGGCAGAGTGGTCCGGGAATAGTTGTCGAAGCTCATCCCGAATTGCGTGAAGCTGTCCTTGTTCATGGAATGATAGCGGTCGACGATCTGCTGGGGTGTTACACCTTCCTTGTCGGCAGTTATCGTGATCGGGACGCCGTGTTCGTCAGAACCGCAGATGAAGATTACGTCTTCGCCCTTAAGGCGGAGATAGCGGACATATATATCGGCCGGCAGGTAGGCACCGGCAAGGTGACCGAGGTGAATCGGGCCGTTGGCATACGGGAGCGCCGCTGTGACAAGGGTTCGCGAGAATTTCGAATGCAA
>JAJYOS010000617.1 GCA_021796055.1 Bacteroidota bacterium | reverse complement strand
AAATGATATGAATACCGGAGAGGGGGCCCGAAGGTCCCCGCTCCGTACAGCTTTTGCAACAGTCAATTTGAGATTAGCGGCTTCCGCCAAGGTCGTCGACATTTTTTGGATAAGGGGGCAAAAGCATCGGCGCTCTCGGCGTCTGTGAAAAGTCAAAATCTTTCACGAGGTTACCGAGAAGCGGCTCGTTTTCCCGAACATCCGGTCTCGAGTCTGGCCTGCCGTCGGTTTTCGGATCTATTCTCTGTCCGCCGCAAAAATCGTCCTCGATAAATTTCAGATAAGCGTCATGCGAAAGTATCTGGTGGTCTATATAACCCTTTTTCGCATAAGGGCTGATCACCAATCCCGGTACGCGTATTCCGTAACCGTATTCATCAACCCTGGGCGGAACGACGTGGTCGTAGAACCCGCCCCAGTCGTCCCACGAAAGGAAGATTGCCGAACTTTTCCAGTCGGGACTTCTCATAATGGCATTAATGACTCTTGTGACAAAAGCCTGCCCGGTGCTTATCAGCGACGGGGAATGTTCGGAATCTTTGAAGTTCGGAATCACCCAGCATACCTGTGGGAGAGTGCCTTCTTTCGCGGCTTTGAAAAAGTTGGCGATCACCTCATCGTTTTTCACCTGGTGGTCTTCATGAACATCCACAAAGCCGGGCAAAATATCCCAGATAGTCGGGACAGTCTCCGCGGGAATATCGATCCAATTGTACTCAGGCTTCTTCAGAAGTTTTGTTTCATCGAGATAGTACCTCCATCTGACGTGATACTTATGAAGAAGATAGGTTATGTCGGTCCAGGCAAAAGGCTCCGGGTCCTTTTCGCTCCGATCGGGTGGATCGAGATTGGTGACACAGGACATGGGGTCGCCCGGAATTTCCGCTAAGGCCGACCATGCCGAGACCATGCAGAGGTGAGTTGGGAAACTCCAGGATAGTATCGGCTCAAACATATGATCCTGCAGGACAAAATTTTTCGCGTAATCCCAGTAGTTGGGGATTTCTCGCTGGTCGTGGTATCCCATGCAATCTAGGTATAGAGGTCTCTGTACCGGTCTCCCGTTGTTCGTGTACATTAATTCCTTGTATTCTTTCAGCGATGAATTCTCCAGTTCCTTGTTACTCTCTTTCAAGAGAGCCATGTTCTGAAATCGCTTATACTCCGTTATTGCGCTTTTGATGAAACCGTCCATCTTGCCGTCGTCGATGTCTTCAAAAGCATTCACGACCATGTGAGGAGAATCGAAATCTCTATCGTCGGGGTCATGGAACGGCCTGATGATCTTTCCGCTGATCGGGTCGAGCACACCGACCGTAGGAACGCCGTCCTTCATCGGTATTCCATCGGCGCCTGGGAACGTTCCAAAGTATGAATCGAACGTTCTATTTTCCTGCATGATTATGATTATATGCTTGATCTTATGTATGCCTGCGGTTTGAGCCTTAGCTGGGCTCGAACAAAAAAAGAAAAACACCGCTAACAGAGCGCCACCAACTGTCGCGGCCGCTCTCTGCAGTTTGTCTCTTTTCCCTCCCTCAAACGAGTAACGATAGATTTCCGCCATCATTTAGTTCTCCTTCCCGGGTTTGGACGTTTCTCATCTATTTGAAAACATTGAATCTGCTGCTAAAGATAACCTGGACGGGGCCGGGTCGGGGTATCATCCCGACCCGGTCTCCCGTCCGATACTTTAGAATTGTCTTTACTTCAAGAACAGCATCTTATGAACCGCGCTGAAATTGTTCGTTCTTAAGATGTACAGATATACGCCGCTTGCAAAGCGGTCCGCGTTGAAGTTCACTTCGTAAACGCCGGCACTCTGATGAGCGTTTACCAACGTGGCGACCTTCTCACCAAGGACGTTGTACACCTCCAGCGTAACCATCTGCGCCTTCGGAAGACTATACGTGATCATTGTCGTCGGGTTGAATGGGTTCGGATAGTTCTGCATCAAGGCGAATGTTTTCGGCAAACCGTTCGGCTCATTCACGGCCGTAAGTCCGACGCCGGTTTTGAATTCCCAGTTTGAGGAGAACTCACCCATGCCGTTCGTATCGATGGCGCTGACATGCCAGTAATAGATTGTGTTCGCCGCGAGAGGGGCCGCGAGTTGAACGGAAGTGTCTGCGACCGTCGTGTCCGCGATCAGACTCGTGAATTCGCCCGCCGAATCGCCTGAGGTGTAAGCCTGCGTACTCGTCGAGACCTGTATTCTGTACTGACTCGCGCTTGGGGATGGCTTCCACTGGAATGTGACCTCTCGGGGGATACCGACTGTCGACAATTTCGGGAACACAAGCCCAGGAGCCGGCGGCAGATTGCTCATTGTAGTAAACGAATACGCGCCATTGAACGCGCCCAGTACTCCGTTCTCATAAGCACGCACGCGCCAGTAATACTTTGTGCTGTAGCTAAGGGCTTTGATCGTGTCCGCGGGAACCTTCAATGTGGAATCGTTGGCAATCATGCCAGTACTGAAGGTAGGATCTGTGCTGACCTCGCACTGGTATCCATCGGCTGAGTTGACGGCACCCCACTGAAGTGTGACATCGAGAGCCTGATTCACTGCAGTGTTGTAAGGAGAAGAAGGTACGGGCGTCGTGAGCGGCTTCTGCAGCACCCCGAAGACCCTGCCGGGTGTCGGGACAGTTACATCGAACCCGCCGTTACCGAGCTGGCCCTGCGATCCTTGTCCCCACGCATAATATGTATTATCGCTGCCGACGGCGAGGACGTGATCACGTCCCGCGGCCAGTGAACTTACCGTGACGCCTGCAGGAAGGTTGACAACGGTGGGTGTGAGGTTAGTTCCAATTCCGCTCTGGCCGTTGCCAAGAGCGCCGTCACCATTATATCCCCAGCCATAAACGCTATCGTTATTCGCGACGGCAAGCACCGCGCTTCCTGTGCATGCTGCAGTCTTCCATCCCGTAACACCGGCGGGTAGTTGCACTTTCACTAGCGAGTCTGAAGCCGTGGTTTTGCCGGTCCCTAGCTGACCGTAACTTGTAACGCCTACTGTTCCGGAGGCATATAAATTGCCATCGTTGCCTTTTAAGACCATGAAATATAAACCGCAATAGACTCCGGTCCATTTAGTCACACCCTGAGGAAATGGTACTTCAATAGGAACAAGCTGTTTTGTAGTGTTGCCAAGTCCCAACTGTCCTTGGGCGTTTCCACCCCAAACGTACACAGTGCTATCCTTGCCGAGTGCGGCGCTGTAGTACCAGCCGGCATATATTTGTGATGGAGTAAAACCTACAGGCAAATGCACGCGTACCGGCGTAGAGGAAGCCGTAGTTGTGCTGTCGCCGAGCTGGCCATTATTATTAAAACCAAAGGCATAAATGTTCCCGTCGCTTCCAAGCGCCAGGCTGTGTGTCCAGGCGCAAGCGACTTGCACCGCTTTTGCTCCAGGAAGTATTTGGGAA
>JAJYOS010000054.1 GCA_021796055.1 Bacteroidota bacterium | reverse complement strand
TGTGTCGTTAAATCCGGCAACGAGTTTGCTCCAGTCCCCCTGGAACATCTCGGCGTTCGCGCGTTTGTCGAGCTCACCATTAGCGGCGGCTTTGACAAGCTGGCCGATCTCCGAGTTGACTTTCTTTAGGTTTGCTCTAAGCGCCTCTATCGTATCGTTAATAAAAGCTTTCTTACCCGGAAATTTCTCGAGTGGTGCATCGAAATTACCTTTCCCGAATTCCGCGATGCAGGCCATCGCCTTTTTCTTGACGGCGATATGACCGCCAACCATTTTGTTCACTCCATCGGCCATCTCCCTGTAAACTCCCTGAAACTTCTCGCTCGGAATTACGATGTCGATATCGCCAAGGTCGTGTTGGCGAGACATGAAGTTCATTTCTGAAACGAGTCCTCCGACGGCATCTATGCATTTGTTCAGGTTATTCTTGATAGTATTGAAATCACCGTTGTATGAATCGTTAATCTTCTGAGGAATGACGCCGTTGCTGATTTTGTCCACATAGTCGGCCGCGACGTCAAGAGGCTTTATTACTGAATCAAGCATTTCGTTCACTCCGAGGAGGAGCGCCCTCGCCTCACCGTCGAACTTACTGAGATCCGCTCGCTCAGAAAGGTGCCCTGCCTTCGCAGCTTCTGTAAGCCGAATAATTTCCGCCATCATTAGTTGTTGCCCGGAATCGGCCTTCTTGCCGGATGACTTCCTTGTTGCTGGATCAGATTTCATAGAAATTTCTCCTTGGTTTTATGTTTTAGTTTCTCTTGTTCCTGCTGTCGTCGCCAGCGATCGTTTCAAACCGGACGAGCCGTTCCCGTTCACGTACAGCGACGGCAATAAGGGGCGGGATATCGATTATAAGGGCAACGGTTCCATCCCCCAGGACAGTTGCGCCTGAAATTCCCTCGACGTCTTTATACATAAGACCAAGGGACTTTATGACAATTTGATGTTCGCCAAGGACAGCATCGACTGCGAACCCGCATCGTCTACCGTCGATTTCAGTTATGACAACATACTCGTAAGTCGAAGTTTCACCAGTAATCCCGAAGAAATCGCGGAGTCTCACGTAGGGTATTATTTCGCCACGGACATTGATCAGCTGGCCTCCTTTCCCACGGCGTTGTTCGAGCGCCGGCAATTCAACGCACTCCTTGATTGACGCGAGGGGTAACACAAATAACTCACTCCCAACCTTGACAAGCAGTCCCTCGATGATGGCGAGCGTTAGAGGAAGCTTAAGTGTTATCGTCGCTCCTTTACCCGGAGAGTTAGAAACTTCGATTTGCCCTCCGAGTTCCTCAATGCTCCGGTGAACCACGTCCATGCCGACTCCGCGGCCCGAAACGCTTGTCACTTCTTTCGCAGTCGAGAACCCTGGTGCGAACACAATCGAAAGGAGCTCCTGTTCTGTCGGAGTCGCATCGGGGTCGATCATGCCCTGCATAACCGCCTTTAGACGAATTGCCTCCGTATCGAAGCCCGCGCCATCGTCGGAGATCGATATCTTGACGCTCGTCCCAGAATGAGAGGCGGAGAGTCGTATGGTTCCGGCGCGCGCCTTCCCTACCTGTTCCCTTTGCGCCGGTAACTCGATGCCGTGATCGATGGAATTCCTTATCATGTGGACGAGAGGATCGCCAAGCCGCTCGATGACCGTCTTATCCAACTCTGTATCTTCACCTTCAGTCACAAGCTGGATTTCTTTCCCAA
The DNA here is from genome assembly GCA_021796055.1 of Bacteroidota bacterium. The sequence goes on along the minus strand of JAJYOS010000054.1, from coordinate 12,817 downwards.
GTTCTGCCGACAAATCGCGAACGAGCCGTTTAAAGCGTCCGAAGGTAGTTCCTATCGGGACCATCCGGATGCTCATGGCGTTGTCGCGAAGCTCAGAAATGAGCGCCTCTACCTCCTCTGCGATTTGAGTCAAAGACGGGTCGGATAGGTTCACAGCAGCTTGTGTCAAGCGGGCCTGCACCGTAACCAGCTCCCCGACCAGATTCACGAGTTTATCGAGCCGTTCCGATGGCACTTTGATACTCTGTGCGCTCTTCAGATCTGGATGCTGTCCACCGGCACCGCCATAGGTCGAACTCTCATTCCTTACGCGCTGATGAATTTGGTGTGCTTCTTTAATCATCGATATCAGCACCGACGTGGGAACACCCTTTGAGGCCTGCATTGCTTCGATGAGCCGCTGCCAGACATCTTTATCGCAAGCAGAAGCGTCCGCCAGTTTCTCGATGCGGAGTTCGCTGTCTTCCTCAACGAATATGAACACGTCCTGGAGGCTCTCCAGAGGGTGGGATGTAGAAAGCAAAACATCGTAGACTGAATGGCATAAGTCAGCCCGCGATTCATCAGGCGAGGTCTCTTCAGAATGGACGACATGCCGTTCCTCACCCATGGCTGCTAATTCCTGAATAAGGTTCATCGGGTCCAAACCGCGAAGCAAGATGTTTTCAGGCGGCTTGAAGTGAATTCTGTAAAGTGCGGCCCGTTGATTCGTTTCTGGCATCATCTGCTTCACGTCGTGTGGACTGCCTGTATCTGTTTTTCCAGGTGGAGTCTGAGGGACCAACTCACGAAAACGCTTCAGGAGCTCATCCCCCGCTGACGTCAGTTCGAGGTCCGGCTCGACCTCGGATTCCGCAGAAGAGAGAAGGGCCGATATATGGTCTCGGCTAGCTAGCGTCATGGACACCAGCTGCGGTGTGACGGCAACAACCCCCTCCCTGACGGCATCAAATGCAGTTTCGATATCGTGAGTGAATGAGGCGATGGCATCGAACCCAAACATGGAGCTCGCCCCTTTGATAGTATGCATCGCCCGGAAGATCTTTCCAACCAGCTCACTGTTCAGGGGATCGTGCTCGATTTCCAGTAGCGAATCCTCCAGGCCAGAGAGGAGATCCCTTGCTTCTTCGATGAATGCTTGTTGGTTTCGGTCCATCATTTCAGCAACTTTCTGACTACATCGATAAGCTGGTTCGCGTTAAATGGTTTTACGATCCAGCCTGACGCGCCGGCAGCCTTCGCCTGCTGCTTTTTAGTCTCCTGCGATTCGGTGGTCAGAAGCAGAATCGGTATGAACTTGTGACGCTGCTGGGCCCTGACCCCCTTCACGAGCTCTATTCCATCCAAGTTCGGCATGTTGAGATCGGTAACGAGCATGTCAATTGTACTCGAGTCGCCCAGCTTGTCGAGAGCGTCCTTCCCGTCGACAGCCTCTATGACCTGGTATCCCGCCCCGCCAAGTGTGAAAGCCACCATTTGCCGGATACTCGTGGAATCATCCACGGTCATGATCACTTTCGACATCGCTTTTGCTCCCGTAAAATAGGTAACATAGACTGTTCCATTTCTTAGAATAATTCGATGGACCCTGTTGATTCGACAAGCGACTCCCTTTGATCCGCACTACCATTCATGACGGAACTATAAGTGGACCTTTCAGTTTCCATTGTGTAATTTTTGCGCATTTCTTCAAGTCTTTCATCAATGATTAGCCGCGACGAGTCCGGCACGCTACGGCGCAATTCGCTCGCGACTTGTTCAAGCGCGCTCGCGGTCTCAACAAGCGTCAAGGCAATCTCCTGATTTCTGACGATCTCGGACGTGAGCATCTGTAACTGACCGACTATTGCGGAGCACATTTCTTGAGTCTCGACAAAAACCCGATTGCTAATCGCGTTGTTTTCATGGAACGCAACGACGATCCTCCTCAGCTGGTCAATTATGCTTCTTATCTCAGTGTCCGCGTGATTGGTTACCGATTCTATCGCATGGTCGTCCACCAGCTCCTTCGACGCGGTAACCATATCGGACATCCTTAGGAGGACCTCATCCACGAGCCGAAGCGTGGCAACGGAGAGGTTCTCGATCGACTCGGCTATTACGCCGAGCGTCGCACCGCCACCTGTCCTTGCGGCTTTCACTCGAGAATTGAGAGCGAGTAGTTCAATCTCGGATCCTACTTCGGCCATCTCATCCATGAAGGACCTCATTTTACGTATGTTCTCGCTGATCTGCCTTAGAGATGACGCGAGCTCATCAACGGCGAATTGATCTTCAGTCATTGTCGCGCTCACAATCTCAAGCCCGCTCTCCACTTCATCGATAAAAGACCGTCCCGAGACCTTTGTCGAGCTCGTTATGTTGACAGACTCGGTAAACATTTCGCTGACAGCCGCGGAAAGCTCCTTCAACGCGGCCTCTATCGAGTAAATTGCCCGTTCGAATTCCATCCCAACGCGTTTCAGTTGCGCCACTTGTATCTCGCAGATCGGAACAATCTCAAGTACGGTGTCTTCGCTTCCTATTGCTTCCAGCGACTGAATGACGTGGTCTACTTGCTGACGCGTGATGTCATGGTACTGGACTGATTGGACTATGTTGTTAACGTTGCGAACGGCCTCATCTGATTTCTCCGCAATCGCGACGGCGACCCGCTGAATTGATTCTCTTTTCTCCGTCAGCACGGAAAGATTTGATGCCATGTGACTGGTAACGTGGCTGGTCACCTCACCGTGCCTTCCTATCATGCTCTCCATTTTTCGCTTATTTAATCCGATGACGTCGTTAACTCCGTTGACGTAAGAGCGGACATCTTTAGCCTTGGAAGTGATCTGCTCTCCCAAAGCCGTTACCGCCTCAGCGAGTCGTACGAAGTCAAGCCCTTCATCCCCGATACGCGCCGCTTCAATGTGCGCTATAATCCCCATCTTCCTCAGGCGCAAGACAACTCTGTCAAAGTCGCGTAGCGAATCCGGTAACGAAGCCAGAGGCTCCTCCAATTCTTTCAGGTTTGAGACCGCTTTCATTGAGAATGCGTTGAATGAGCTGAGCTGGTTTGCTGCTCTTTCAGATAACACCCGCAGCTGGTTCAAAGATTGCGTGCCGGTCTCTTCCGAGTATTTCTTCATCAGCTCAGACAGTTTTGTTGAGATTTCCTGCGTGCTTAAGTGAATCCTTTGAAGATGGGAGCCGACTGAAAGAAAACCGCTCTCGCTTGTGTGCATCATCGCTTTGAGTATTTCCAAATGACGGGAGATTTCTGAAATGACGGCAGCCATTTCTGGCGTTCCCGCCAAGCCGGAAGGCTGACTGTCACTTTCTTGGAAAGGGATTGCCATTGTCAACGCCCGGAATTCGAGTCTCCCGTTGATGGCCAGTCGCATCCGCGGAATACAGATCGACACGCCTCACCCTCCACGCTATCCGATGCGAGGCTAGACATTCGTGCTATGAGGTCGTTACACAAGTTGCATCACTCCTTTCTATTGTCTCCCAACTCGTTGGACCGCTACGGCTTGCGCCCTGCAAATCTCTTTGCCGTTCGGCCCGGACGAGCGAATTCGTGATCATATAGTCGCGGATCACATCTGACGTCTTGTTTCAACAGTTCTCCTAGACCTTCATCGCTCGCCGTGACTACAAGTCAGGCTTGGAGCTCTCGGCTATTTCTATTTCATCGGAGTTAGCGAAATTGGGCATGATAGCGAAATTCTCAGTTTGAGTGTCGCAAAAAATGCGACACGACTGGGGTTATCGCCGCCGGGGAATGTGTTGATTATCCGAACTAAGGAGGGGTATTACCTTATTAAGCTAAGATTATTGTCGAGGGCATATCGAATTAGTTGAGAGGTGGTTTCCATTCGCATTTTCACGAGAATCCGGCGCCGGTAAGTGTTCACGCTGGAAATACTCAGATTGAGAATGTCCGCAATCTCTGTAACGTTCTTTCCTTCGCCTATCAGACAGAGGATCTCGTACTCGCGGTCTGACAACTCCTCGTGAGGAAGCCGATGAGGATCGGTGCCCAATTCTGACGCGAGAAGGTCCGCCAAAGAAGCGCTAATGAACTTACCTCCGGCCATGACCTTTCTGACAGCTTTGACAAGGTCCGTTGAAGCAGAATCCTTCGTTATGTAGCCTTTGGCCCCGCTCTTCAGACACCGGACCGCGTACTGCCTTTCGGGAAAGGCAGTAAGAACAAGGACCTTAATTTCAGGCATTTCGGACTGTAAGTCTTTCAATACTTCAAGACCGTTCTTTCCCGGAAGCGAAATATCAAGGAGCACAAGGTCTGGTTTAAGTTGGCGCGCCTTTGTAATGGCCTCGTAACCATCACTGGCCTCATCCGCCACGACAATATCGGAGGCGTCGGCTAACTCGGTAATCAGGCCTTTCCTCACCAATGGGTGATCGTCAACAATCAGAACTCTAGCTGTCAAGATTTCCTCTCAATGGATACTTTTTGGCAAATCGACTCTTATTTCCGTGCCACCTCCTTCGGGGCGCCGGCGGATCATGAAATTCCCTCCGAGTGGCCTCAAACGCTCTTTAATCCCCATTAGACCGAAAGAGTGAGGACTATTAGCCTGTTCTTCGGTGATGCCGATGCCGTCGTCAGAAATTACCATCTTATAATCGTGTTCGCCAGCCGAGAACGTGACGGCCACATTCCCTGCGCGTGCGTGTCGGGCGATATTCGTCAGTCCTTCCTGGAGGATCCTGAAAAGGACAGTGGCTCTTTCATCGTCTACTTTTTTCTCCTCCTTTGGAACTCGGAGAGAGCAAGAGATGCCGTATTGCTGCCTGAACTGATCCACCTGCCATTTGATAGCAGGAATGAGGCCCAAGAGATCGAGGACACCGGGACGGAGCCTGCCGGCAATGTCTCTAACAGATTTAATAGCGTCATCCACGCTGCTGATCGCCTTCATCATTTCGTTCTCAAACTTAGTACCCGGCTTGTTTCTGTAATCGTTAAGTTTAACAATGCTCATTCTCACCGCGGTCAGAATCTGTCCAAGCTCGTCATGGACTTCATGCGATAAAGCCTTCCGTTCATCTTCTCTGACTTTTTCAATCCTTTCGCTGAGTTCATGCAGCTGCGATACGGATTCTCTGAGCTTCCTTTCTGCCTCAATGCGTTCTGTTACGTCAGTCTTAATTGCGATAAAATGAGTTATCCCCCCACCTGCCTCTGCCCGGACCGGAGTTATTGTTTGTTCCTCCATGTAATGTGTTCCGTCTTTCCTCCTGTTCACAAGCTGCCCCTGCCACACCGCGCCCGCGGTAATGGTAGACCACATATTGGCATAGAACGACTCTGGCTGCTTTCCGGATTTGAGGATCCTTAGGTTCCGCCCAAGCACCTCCTCGCCGGTGTAGCCGGTCAGTCTTGTAAAGGCGGAGTTCACATAATTTATTTCCCCCGCTCGGTTGGTTATGACAATGGCGCTTGATGCCGACTGCAGAGCGCTTGATTGGAGCCTTAACACCTTCTCAGCCTCCTGTCTTTCCGTAATATCTCTGCCCGCTAAATAACGGTTCTCCCCGTCAGGAGAAGGAGCCGCCTGCCATTCAAGGACCCTGTATGCTCCGTCCTTGCACCTGTATCTGTTTATAAAATTCAACGTCGGAAATCCATCTAGCTGCCTTTGAATTTCCTCCAAAGTCCTCTCAACATCCGCCGGGTTTATTAAGCTCGTGATCGGCTCCGAATATAATTCATCTAAGGTATACCCCAAGATTCTTTGCCAGGCCGGGTTGAGTTTCTTGAAGTATCCGCCAGAACCCACTATGGCCACCAGGTCAGGCACGAGGTCAAAAAAGCGTGCCAAATCGTTTTCCGCTCGCTTGAGATCGGTGATGTCCCTAGAGACGGAGGAAAAACCTTCAGCGGTATTCTCAGCATTAATAATCGGAGAAACCGTTAGGGAGACGTCTATTATCGTGCCATCCTTCCGCTTCCTGATCGTTTCATAACGGCGGATTGGCTTTCCATTACGAATGTCGGTAAGAATTCGTGAGGCTTCCCCTTCGCGCCCTGGCGCCGATAGAAAACCAATAGATTTACCTACCGCCTCATACTCGCTGTATCCGTAAATTCGTTCCGCCCCAACATTCCAGCTCGTAATTATTCCATCGAGTGTCCCGCCGAGAATTGCATCGTCAGAGAATTTTACAATTGTCCCGAGACGCTCCATCTTCTCGGTTTCCTTACGGTGCTCGCCCTTAACACTAAGTAACTCCCGGTAAATCGCCGCTTCCTCGCGCCGATACGCGTATGCGGTCCCAAAAACGGCAAGCCCAACGGTCAATAAAACAATTAGACCGACCATTCCACCGCGAAAATTCGCTTCGGCGAGTATTTCACTCAAGTCCATCTGGCCGACAAAGAACCATGGGGTCTCCGGGATCGGTCGCAAATAGGCGAGAATCTGCTGACCTTTCAATCCCTCTCCTTCGAATTTTCCAGCGTATCCCAACGCCGCTTTCACTTCAACCAGGTTCGTATCCATGAGAGAAAATGACTTCATCACCGTAGCTCGCCCATCTGAACCTGGTCCGCAAATTATCCTGACATTATTTCCGAGTCTCTCCGCAAGTATGGATCTCGCGGACTTCGTCGCTATCGGCCAGGTATCTATTAATGGGAACAGGAAATTGCTGGCGGCTGTCCTCAATACGATGACCGCAACGGAGCGACCATGTCTGTTCCTGACAGCGTCAAAAGCATCTATGCATACATTGCCGCCAGACGTGCGAAAGAAATCACCGATGGCGGGAGTTCCACTTGAAAGGACTTCATTGAACGCACTCACTTCAGAATTGTTGATGCGAGAAAGTCCTACGCCCCTTCCTATAACGGTTTGACCATTGGTATCGACTACGAATGCGCCTGAATAGAGAGTGAGTCTTTGCTCAAGCCGAAGTTGCCTCTCCAGAAGCGTCTTCAACCTTTCGTCATTAGGATTGCGAACCCACTGTCGCACTGAAGCGCCAATGAGCGGGCTATTGGCAAGCTCACGCGCGTCCGCCAGCCGCTCAATTCGCCACCGCTCTATCTCCTTTGTCTCGAGATTGATTATAGATTCTATGTCTCTATACTTTTCGACAAGGATTCTTCTCTTCTCGATTCCGTAGTAAAGAAACCCTCCGGTTGTAAGGCAAACGGCGAGAATTGAGGAAAGTATCAACCAGTTTCGTAACAATGCGGTGGTTCTGCTGGCTCTTCTCTTCACGACTTCCGCCTGCGGCTTGCCGGCCGCGGTCAATTAGGTGTCTTTGCGGGATCACTAAGCAGTCCGCACCGCATAGGTATCCTGCATTTACGACTCATGATTTAGAATTGAATAACAAAATGCCGCTTGCTCAGTGGGCGCACTGTTGTAATCTAAATATCGGTCCGCATTTCTCCAAGAGCTTTCATCCGCGCCTATATTTATCAAAAGCCAATGAATGCTTTAGAAGTCGGTGGACAACTTCACTCCCAATTTTGTAATTTAGACCAGGTAAATTCATGATCGCACACACCTAAATCGTGTCGAGAAGCTGTTCGCTGGAGATGATGATCGCCACGCGACGGGCCGGAAATTGAAGCAGAACAATGGGAAGCACTAAGACAATTGTCAGGAGGACAAGATGGAACCCAAAGGAGTACAGGACTACTATCCTGAAGAACTCAGCTATTGTTACGGTTGTGGAAGACTCAATGAACAGGGGCATCACTTAAAGAGCTATTGGGACGGCGAGGAAACACTCGCGCGTTTTACGCCAAAGGAATATCACATCGCGGTCCCCGGTTACGTGTACGGAGGACTGATCGCCTCTTTAATCGACTGTCATGGTACGGGAACGGCGGCGCTGGCAACATATCGAAGCGAAGGAAGGGAGCCCGGGAGTCTGCCGCCTCTCCGTTTCGTTACCGCTTCGCTTCAAGTCGATTACCTGAGACCTACCCCGCTTGGGATCGAGCTGGAACTCAAAGGAAAGATACTCGAGCTGAAGGGGAGAAAAGTGATTTCAGAAATAAGCGTATTCGCGAACGGTACCGTCACAGCCAGAGGGAAACTCGTGGCCGTCAGGATGCCCGACAGCATGCAGAGCAAATAGTAAGGCGCTCCAATCATCTCATTTAAATTCAAATGTATCTATTGAATTGTGTCCAAGTCTTATTTCAATTTCGTTTTTCTTTGATGGAAGGGGGCCTTCCTTTGATTCGATTAAATTGGTCCGATGCGCGTCGCTGATCGGCTTGAAACTGATGAACTTGACAGTCCTATCCTTACCTTCCATGTCCACGATCCGCGCGACGACGGCGTCCCTATCCTCTGCCTTCTTAACAGTCGAGACAAGCACGTTTGGACTATTGGTATGGAAAAAGCTCATGGATTCTCCGAGAGTGGCATCCGCATATCGATGATCCGCCCAAACACCGATCAAGCTTTCATTCGCGCCGCGGCCAAACGTTTCACCGTTCAGCCATCCCGGTTTATGCGAGGTAATTGAGAAATGATAGTAATGATCCCCAGTCTGCAAATACTCGTTGCCCTCGGGATTGCAGCTTTCCCTTGAAGCTAGAAGAATAGGCTGTAAAATCGGATAAGAGTGCGACTTGCCTGTCGGATCGATCCAATCCGCCACGGCAACGGAAGAGCTCATGGTAACGCCGAATCTGCGGCCATCCGCGCCTATCCAGTTCTGGATTCCTCGCGGGTGGACTTCACTACACGGGGTCGTGTACCGCTCGCCGGCAGCTCCTGCAATCTCACCCTTGCCAACCGTGACCGCTCCGAAAGGCACCTCATACGAAACCTCTCCGTGCTTCATGTTTAGCGGGAGGGCCATTCTGAATTCACGGTAAAGTACTCCCTGCCAATTCAGAAGCGCGACGTTGAAATCGATCCGTTTCAATTGATGGTAAACGCGAATTCGTTCATCCACGACAGCATAACGAATCTTCTGGCGATATTCGTAGGTAGTGTAAACTTTTCCATCATTCACAATCTTCCACTGCGTAGTGTAAGCTCCGGTCCGATCAAATCCGGTAGTGTCGGGCTGCTGTATGTCGGCAAACTCTCCCGCGCCCGTCCCCTCCGAGTGCATTGTGAACACCTCGCCGGCGGCAAACTCACGCGAGTTGATCAGCTCGACTTTCAGTTGCCTGTCATATATAGATGCAAGGCCGCCATTTGTGAATCTAAGTTTATAGTACTCTGTCTGGACCTCGCCAGTAAATGGGGGAATCCTTTCGGCGGCATTCGTCACAACAGGTCGCATGTAAAACGTTTCATAGCCAATCGGCGGGACATTCGGCGCGATGAAATGTATCTTCGCCCGACGGATGGATCCATCAGGGTAGTTCGTCTTATCGCTCAACTGACACGCGAGCTTATTCCCACTCGCGTCAAACATCCTGACATCGCGGGCCCGCCCCTCGTCAAACCTGACCACCACCGAAACCGGGTCAGTCCTCTCAGCGTTCATCCCGTTAAATACGACGAGCGGGCGACCTTTCCCGGTTTCAGTTCTGACTCTCGAAGCGATCTCGTCCAAATTCTCGCCGAGCACCTTTTTCCCTACGCTCCTCGCGTAATCAAATTTTCGGCGAAACGTATCGTCGGTGATATCCCCATGCTTGCCTCCCCATCCATGATCGGGGTACACCTTGGCTTCCCATGCTCTTCTTAGCTGATCCGCCGGGTAATTCCTGAAAGAGCCGTCGAGCAGAGCGTTTGCCGTCGCGAACTTTTCCGCTTCGGTAAGGAGGATGTCCCCCTCGCGGCTGGCGGTCAAGGCTTTCTCGTGCGATGGTCCGTGGATGTAAACCCACACGTCGGGGCGTTCGCCCGACAAAACATTCAGCTTCGGCTTGTCGGCAAGCATCGCGCGGAAAAAATCGGTTGCGGTCGCGATCTTAATTTTCGGGACTGAGATCGGGACGATGTCGCCATTGCCGAGACGACGCTCCCCTATATTGTCCCAGTCGCTTATCAAACGAGTGTAATCCTGCGGCGTGCTCATATCCCAGTCGGAAAGAACAGGCATAACCGGAGACTTGGTATTCGAAGAATAGAATTTCTTGAAGTACAGTGAATTTCCTGCCAGGAACCCTGCCGCGGAATAGAAACCCTTGTGGAGCGGCGTGAATGCGTCGGCGTAGTGACCAGGCGAAAACATCGTCACGTACGATCCATCGGGACTGTACCATCTGTAAAGTCCCTTTTGCATCCTGCTTATCATCATATATTTAACGCCGGACTTCCTAAGTATCTGCATCATCTGCGGCGTCCTACCCGGGACATCTTCGCTCCAATAGACTTTGGGGTAATAACCAAATTCGTCCTCCAGCCATTTCGCGCCGAAATATATTTGTCGCGCCAACGATTCGCCCGAATACATGTCTTCGTATGGCTGCGTGAAGTTTGCCCCACAGGAGATACGTCCGTCCCTCAACAACTTCCCGATAAGATTTTTCTTTGACGGGTGGCGCGAGATGTACTCTCTCAGGATCAATGATTCCTCCAGGTCAAATCGATAGCTTGAGTCCTGTACCATCTTCTTGAGTAACGGCGTGACCAGCATCGTGTCGCGGTCAATTTCGCATTTCTCCGGCGAGTCCATCCAGGCAATGTCCTGGTGACTCGAATTCATCAGATAAATCTTCCCGTTAGCCAGATCCGTGGATGACAGGCTGTCAAGCCCAGAGACAAGCTTCGGGTCATAGTTTCTGCGAGCGGTAATGCGGAGCACTCCTCCTTCATTCCTGCTTTCATCCACCAGGATGGAATTTGAGAGAAGGCACGTCGTTCTTCCCTCCTGCCCGAGAGATTTCAAAAGAAAGATCTCACCATGTGAATCCGACAGATCGAACCGGCTGTTGATCGCCGACGATGGGAGGGAAATCGTACCTATTGCCTGACCTGATTTACCGGAGAGTATTAAATCCCCCCCGTTCCTACCGGAAAGATATCTAACCGTGTCGTCCGCGAGCGTCAGCGGGGCGCGCACGGTGCCCTCGATGCCGTCGGGACGTTTCACAAAGTCAATTTCCATCCAGACATTCTTTGCGACGGAGTTGTGCAGGTAAGAGAGCGCGTCCTTCGCCCTAAAAACAATGACCCAAGTGTTTTGATTTTGTGCCTGGCCCGTAATGCTTATGACCTGTCCCTCCCCCTTCCGCAGCCAAGATGCAGGCGCGAGCAGAGACATATATCCATGCGCGTCACCGTACTGATCTGTCTGGACTGTAGTGAAGGCGAGCTTTCCGCCGTCTTTGGTGGTCAAGGTCCAATCTTTCCGCTTTGACGCGACGATCTCAAACCGTTTCTCGCCATTCACGGAGACATCGAAAGTCCCCGGCTGCGATGTAAGATTGACCGCAGCTATCCACAAGAATCCCGCTTCCTTCTTGTCCCAATCCGTCGGGATTTTGGCGGTCTCCCACTCTATTGTCATCTTTCCGTCCGTGCATCGCGTCAAAAGTCCCTTGGTAACGTCACTCCTGAAAGTGAAATAAGGGAACTCGTTTCCACCGAGATTTTTCCGAAAGCCTTCAAACCACCCTTTCGAGTTCGCGGACAAATCGAGCACTTCCCTGATCTGAGCGGACGCCGAGGTCCGTAAACAAGTCAGAAGGAGAATCAGAAGCGAGGCGATAAACAAGCCGCCGCGAGCTGTAGCGAGGCGGTGTGCAACGGAAGCGGCTCCGTGTCTCAGTCCGCCGTGGCTGGACGCCGAGAGGTATGAGTGACGTTCCCCCGTAACTTTCCATCGGTTTGAAAACGAATTATCCAATGTTCTCATGGCTTCGTCCTACTCCTGATTCATTAGGCTTCTCCACACCGTATGCGGGGAGCAAAAGTGTGAATAGTGAAAGAATGAAATTAAATATTCGGCTTTGAGATGCTTATTGAAGCGAGCCGTGAAACGTCAGACCACTTCGACAAGATAACTTACGCCTGTCCCGAAACAAACTTCAGCGGGGGGACGAGATTGTCCTCTCTCATTACCGGTCCGCTTCCCATTTCCTAAAAAAGCCGGAAGATATAAGAACCGACAGGAGTCCAATGATTATTCCCGTAGGCGCGTCTACAAAGTAGTGCTGGGCGAGATAAAAAGTCCCGAATGTGGACAAGATCAGGAACGGAGCCATAAGGATACCGGCAATCGAACTTGCCTCGAATAGATATATGAGCACCAGCGTGGCCCAAGCCGCGTGCGAACTAGGAAAGGTCGTCGTCGGCATATCAACGAGGCCGACTTTTGACAACCGCATTTGTTTAAGAAAAGACTTGACCGGATGCATTGGCTCGTAATGATTGAGCGCCGAAGATATTCGCGGCGGATCCGCGAGATTATAAACGTTGTCTATGAATCTATCCTGCGGACTCATGACGGGAACCGACAGCCAGATCGGCACCATTAACACAATACTCGTGAAGAAGGCTACCGCGTACTTTGAAAAGACAAGTTTATCCTTCAAGTATGCCACCGCTGCGCAGAAGACCATGAAGAGAGGAAGATTTGCGAAAGAAAGAATCACCCCTTTCACAAACCAAAGGGGGAGCTTCAGATTTTGAAGGCTGACAAACAGGTACGCCCCCGTCAGCCAATGGTCGACAGACGCGAGCGTCGTGTCGATCAACCGGTTCCGATTGATGAAGTTGATATGGCCAACGATGTATGAAAACAGAATCAAATTTAGAGACACGGGGATCACCAATTTGACCAGATTGATTAGACCTTGTCGAAGTCTGGAGTATTGGGAGTTTACTCTTTCGGTTGAATCCGCCTGCAGCCCGCGCCTGTTACCAGTCGA
>JAJYOS010000616.1 GCA_021796055.1 Bacteroidota bacterium | reverse complement strand
TTCTGAAAACTCGGCGGCAAAGTACACGTACCTGAGATCTGCCCAGCCGTGCGAACGTCTCATTCCCTCGACCCATCTGTCGCCTACTATTCTTATCCAACCGCCTGTACAAGTGTTTCCGATGCCGTGCTGGAGATCGATTATCACATTCGAACTGTCGGACTCCGGAAATATGTACTTGTGCATCCCGCAGCGGTCTGTGGCAGTAAGATCGACTCTGATATCGTATCGCTGGAGGAGAACGCTGTAAAATCCGGGGGACGCTGTCTCCGTCGAGTGACTGAACGGCGAACGATATCCCTCATATGGATCTGCGCTTGTGCCGGGTATAACCCTCACCTTCCCGACGGTCGGCATGAAGAGTATGTCGCCGTAGTCTCCAACACCGGTTCCGCTGAGATGAGTATGACTGAAACCGAGAATCGTATGTGCGGAATAGTTGTATCCGGAGGGCCAGCTTGTTATACCCATCCTCTCATCGGGGCTCAGTTGTACCATTCCGAATGGCATCGTCGCGCCGGGAAACACATTACCGTCTCCTGCAGTGCCGATGAAAGGATTAACGTAACTACTAAGCTCCTTTTCCAGCGCAAACGAGAACGATGCGGAGATAAACAGCATCAGGCTCGCAAAGAATATCCATTTACAATTATTAGAAACCTTGCGGCGAACGAGAACAACGCGTAAGGTTTTCATGCAACGCTTTCCTGAATAAAAGCCTCTTTGCATTCTCACTTGCTCCTGTAATATTCACCTGCAGGAGGTTTGTTCAGCGGCACATCGAGCAGCCTAGCCCCTCTTTCCGCAAGGAGATACGTGCTTCCATAGAAGGAGATTCCGGGAGGATGACTGACGGACTTCGTTGCGGGCATATCGCTGTCCGGCAGAGCACAGTCCCCCAAGAAAGTCGGAGACTCCCTTCTCAATCGGAATGCGTCAGCGACTAAGACCTTCCCGTCAGCCCCGAACAATTTCACGGTGATGGTATCGTCGGAGTCTAAATGAAACTCATCAAGACTTGACCACGAGTCCGTATTCGTCCCCTCGTTCACGATGTAGGACTTCGTCAAACCTGTCATGGTCACTCTCACAGTTGCCTTCGAGCAGTTTGCAGATGAGTCTCCACCCCAGTATCCGTACAGAGTGTAATTGCCGCTTCTGAGCACTCTTACCGAAAAAACCGCTGTGTCGCCTTTGACTGCCCGCGCGGACAGGTACGTTCCGTCATACCCTCCGCGTTGCGTCGTCCATGATCCGGTCGAACGGAACATACCGATCCGGACATTGTCCATTATGAGGTCGTCGTAACCTGGGAGAGCTTTCTCAGGAAACGCTTCCGACTTCAGGTCGGCGAGCGCGTTCGGATAACTCAGCAAGTAATTGTAGTACCAGATCGTAACACCGGCCGCATCTCTATTTATTGCATCCTGTATTTCGTAGACGGTTTTCGCGGCTGACCCTGCGGAGCTGATGGAGATGCCAGGAGAGAGATGGAATCCCTTCGGAACGTAGTCTTCACATAGCTCCATCTGATGATCGAAATCACTCGTATTAACGTAGAGCATCGGTTCAAGCATATCCACGTATCCGCGCTTCGCCCAGTCACCCCACGATTCAAGCATATAGCTTGACATGTACGGCGGAGGAACCGCACCGCTCACGACGCATTCCGGGTTGACTCTTTTAACGTCATTGTAGATTCTCTTCACAACATTTGTTATTTGACGCCGCCGCCACGCCAACCAGGCGGGGTCGTTCCCCGGCAGAGTCAATGGATCAGGATTTCCGGTCTCGCGCACGAAACGGGCGCGGGCAATGTCCGAATACGAGAATAATGTATCGTCTTCTATATCCGATTCAATTCCGTCGAGGTCGGGATAATTCTTGGCAATCTCCGTGTAAAGCCTGACGACGAAGTTGCATGCCGCGGGCACGCCAGGATCGATTCCAAAATAGTAACCGTAAATATTGTGGTGATAGTTCGTAGTAGTGTCACGTTGCAGCATAGACCAGTCGGTATGCGCTTTCAGAAGCGTCGGTATGTCTGTCGCCGTACTACCGACGCTCACATCGAACGGCATCAGCTCGAACCAGGCAAAGACTTCCATACCGTATTTGTGAGCGATATCGATGTATGTTCGCAGCGGGTCACGTCCCACATAATCAGGATATTGCATCGGTCCGCCGGCGTCTTTAACAACGGAACTTGGGTAAATTGTGCCCGCTTCGGTACTATGGCCGTCCCACACGCCGACATAGATCATGTTGAAGTTTGCAGAGCTGAGATTTCTCACCAGCGTGTCTATTCCCGCAGAGTCTGACGGCGAATACCCGGCGGGAGCCCACACGCCTCTCGTCTCAGGGTCGGCAAAGACCTGAGCATATGACCTGGCTGCAAACATGCCAAGTAAAAGGACTAAATATAAAAGCGAAATTCTCATTTGAACTGCTCCGGTGTTTTTGTAAAGGTTAGCGTGAGCGTCTCATCATTGCGGAAGGCGCAGCAGAGAAGCTCACCGGTACAAGGATCGGGCTATTGTAGGCCATATCGGGCAGCCAGACCGGCCCGCCCGACGACAATCTAAACGAGAGCAGAATCCCCATAATGCTCAAACGAAGGAGCCAATTGTCGCGGGTCATGAGCCATACCAGGCTTCCAAAGACGGCAACATTGGTAAGTATCATTATAATGTCATCGCTTCGGTAGAGTGAGAACCCCGATCCGTTCGGAAAGCGCACCAACGCCATAAGAATAATTGCTCCGCCCCAGCCTATTGCACGGACAAGATATCTTCTTCGTTTGGTCCAGCCCTCGGGCAATCGCGCAAGTGCGGGAAACAATAACGCGAAGCCCAGCAAACCGACCAGCCCAATTTTCCAGTCGGGGTTGTTGCTGATAATGCCCGGATGTATTTGCATTATGAACATCGCAAATGCTACCAGCAAGAATCCTCGAAAAAGGACCGATTTCACCACTTCCCAGGACGAGTAGCCGGTTTCAATTCGCCTCGACAACGCAAGCGGGATTGCAGCGCCCATCGTGAAAAGGAAAAACGGAAAGACAAGATCGACCCAGGTGATCCCTGGCAGAGTGGGGACGAATACACGAGCCGGCGGAGGAAGCTGGCCATGATACATCCACGAAGGGAGGCCGTTAGGCATAGTATTGGCGAACACCATCAGAAGTATGGAGAGTCCCCGCAATGCGTCCAACGCTAATGATCTTCGCTGAACATGCTGCCCTCCGCTAACAACAGCCATCTGTGTCCCCTTTCTTAATTTGTTTGTCATAAGAGTGACACGCCTTCGATTCGCTGCGCCGCCTCCGCCTCACGAGCCTTGTACTGGAAGCCCCGGACATGAGGTAAATGGTTGCGACAATGCGTTCTGAAATCGCCACAAAATCGGAATGATCAGTATTCAATCTTCACGTCCGGTCTATCTGTAAATTGCAC
>JAJYOS010000053.1 GCA_021796055.1 Bacteroidota bacterium | reverse complement strand
GTCGCGGTCTTCGGGAATAGTGGGGCGGATCTTAATCAAGTCTTCTCTTGAAAGCTGATTCTACGATGTTGTTTATGAGCTGGCCGTATGTCCAGCCGAATGAGTTCGCACTCCTGGCAAAACCTGAACCGTTTGGCGATAGATCCGGATTGGGGTTGACTTCGAGTACATATACTCTGCCGCTCTTGTCCACCCTCATGTCGACCCTGGCGTAATCCCGGCAGCCCATCGCTTCGTAGGCTCGAATCGCGGTGTGCTGAATCTTCTGCTGCTGTCTCTGGCTGATCTTCGCCGGACAGACGGGGACTGTGCTTTTGTACTCCACGCTGTCGGGCATCCACTTCGCCTCGTAAGACACGATATGGTGATATCCTTCCGGCATCGTACTGAAATCTATTTCCGAGACCGGAAGCGCCACAAGTTCCTCGTTGCCGACGATAGCCACATTGAATTCACGTCCCTCGACGTACTGTTCCACCAGGATCGGCTGTGCGAACTTCTTGATCATCTCCGTGAGTAGAACCTGGAGGCGATCCCTGTCATAGATGACACTGGAATTAGTAATGCCGATGCTTGCATCTTCGTGAATGGGCTTGGCTATGACGGGGAAGTTCAGCTTCTTCCTCGCGACCTCGTCGGGTGAGTTGAACACGCGGAAGCTCGGGACGTTCACCTTATGAAAATTCAGTATTTCTTTTGTCCTTACCTTGTTCAAGCAGCTCCCCAGAGTCAGCGGGCCGCTTCCCGTGTATCTGACCCGCAGTAGTTCGTACAAACCGGCAACGTTCATTTCCTGGTACGAATTGCCTTCGATCGACTCGCAGAAATTGAAGACCAGGTCCGGCTTCTCGTCGTGAAGCTTATTGATGAGCTGATTTATGTCAGAGCTCGTGATAATCGTCGATACATTGTGTCCTGTTTCCACAAGGGCCTCAGCGACGGCCTCAACCTGTTCAATGACGGCTGTCGCGGAAGTGTCTTCCAGAGCAGCCTTGACGCGCGGGTCCATTTTGCCGTTGAAGGCCAGCTCCAGTTCGGATGAGATATCTAACGACGATTCGTCGTAAACTATGGTGATTTTCTTTTTCCTCGACATAAACCGCCTCTATAAGTTCAACGAATACAGTTAGTTACGAGCTAAGCCTTCCCTATTCTCTTCAAAGCCGCTGAAAGGACTGAATTGATCATCTTACCGTAGTCCAATCCTGCGGCTCTGGAAGCCATCGGAAAACAGGAGTGTTCTTCGGGATCTGGCAAAATCCCGGGAAGAGGGTTGACTTCCATGACGTTTGGTTCGCCGGCAGCATCCAGCCTTACGTCGATCCTGCACCAGTCACGGCATCTCAGGACTTCGAACGACCTCTTGCAAATGTCCTCCATCCTGGCTCTGAGAGAGCCATCGATTGGGGCCGGACATCTGAAAACTTCGATCGGTGAGTCCTTCGTATCCCATAACCACTTGGCCTCATAAGAATAAATCGGCAGTGCCTCCGATGGCAACGAACCGAAGTTCATCTCGACTGGAGGTAGGACTCTCAGTTCGCTCCCATTACCAAGCAGTGCGACGGTAAATTCCCTTCCGGGCAAGTATTCCTCTACAAGTGCCGGCTGTTCGTAATTATCCAGTATTCGCGCCACCTCGAGTTTCAGCGCTTCGGGTGTCGCAACGTATGATGAGTTGAAGATTCCCTTGCTCGAACCTTCGTGAAGCGGTTTCACAAAAAGCGGATAACGCAAAGAAGCCCGGGCGGCTTCTTCGAATGAGCGCGCGACAACAAACTTCGAAGTCGGGATTCCGTGATAACTCAGGATCTCCTTGGTCCTCGCCTTGTCGAGACACGTTGCGAGCGTAAGCGGATCAGACCCCGTATACGGCAGACCAATGAACTCGAACATCGCGGGCATCTGGGCCTCGCGGCTCACGCCGTTCATCCCTTCTGCGATGTTGAAGACGATGTCGAATTCACCCGAGCGTAGCTTTCCATACACTTCTTCGTCCGCCTCGACCAGTGTAACATCGTTGTGAAGTGAAAGTGCACCAGCTACAGCGTTGATAGTCTCGGCAGTATCCCACTCGGCATACTTGTCGACGACTTTTACGTTCGCGGTTTCAGTCTTTAGAGGAGAAGAGAAGGAAGGAGGTTCGTCGTTGTCTTCAATGATGCTCTCTCTTTTCATGTTAAAGACAAGAGCAACTCTCATACATGTTCCTGCATCAGGTCCGACTTCTCATATGTTGGCTTGCTGCCCATCATTTGCGTTTAATATAACGGTTTATTTCTAATTGTCAAGCAACGTGGTACAGTAAAAACGAGTTTTAGATCCCTGAGCGCCGGCCGCCACCACTCCGCGTACCTTCCTCTTCCCGGTTCTCCTGAGCTTCACCAGCCCCCGGGCCCACCCGCATCACATTCCTTCCCGAAGCCGGAACGGAATGGAGAGATGCTCCCGACATTTTCCCCTCTGCTCGTCGGCTCTTCTTGCGGTTCTTCGTCGCCGGACCCGGCCCGTTGCTACGCTCCCGACCTTTGACCGTTGAAGTTCTCTGACACAGATGTTAATTTTGATTAAACAATGGAGTTAAAATGACATCGAAAGCACCCGCACAGGTAAATAAATTTGCCGACGACAGCCTGGAGAAGATCGCCTATAAGATCGCCGAACAGTTTAAGACGAGAGAATTCAATGATAACAACCGGCTCGGCTACCATATATGGAGACACATTACCGGCACGATACCGACGGTCGACGAAGCGGTCAGGGTTTCAGGAGTAAGGCTGACGGGCGGAGAGACGCTGGAAGGCGTGGCAGACAGGATAGCAGAGAAGCTCAAAGAAAACGGCATAGAAGCAAAACGAGAGCGTTGACACTCTCAAGGCATCGCCCGGTTCACCCGGTCGAACTCAGGCCGTGTCTCAATGGTTCAAAAGTCCGGTAAGGATGAGAGCCGGGCTTGAATCGCCGTGGCCCACTACATCAATCAGGTTGTCTGCTTAACCGCTTCACCCGACCTCGTATAATTCCTCCCGCATTTTCCGCACTTAGCCGAATCCTTCTCGAACCTCAATTTCTCCCCGCACTCGCACATGTAACCCAGGATTTTCGCCGGGTTGCCGACGACAACCGCATAATCCGGAACCGACTTGGTAACGACCGCCCCGGCGCCGACGAAGGCGGCTCTTCCTAACTCGATACCGCAAAGGATAGTCGAGTTTGCGCCGATTGATGCTCCTTCATGAACTTTCGTCGGAACCCACTTTCCCCCTTTCGGAAACTTCGCCCGCGGATTAGTGTCGTTCGTAAATACTGCCGACGGCCCGACAAACACATTGTCCCCCAACTCTACAAGGTCGTACACAGAGACGTTGTTCTGAAGTTTGACCCCGTTCCCCAGCGTTGCCCTGCTGCCGATGTAGCAGTTCTGTGCGATCACACACTTTTCGCCGATCTTGGCCCCTCCCATAACGTGTGAAAAGTGCCAGATTTTCGTGCCGCTTCCTATCTCAGCGTTTTCTTCGACGAAGGCGGTAGGGTGGACGAAATAATTCTTCTCTCCATTCAAAGTCATTTTTTCACCTTTCCGGTCGAGGCTACTCTGGGAAAGCATCAAGACTTTTAATACCCTGAGCCCCTCCTCGACATCAGTCTTTGGAGTTTTTCTCGTTGATACGCAGTCTATGAAATGTTTTAATTCGCTTTTCAGCGGTTCGGACTTCTCCAACTCTACGGGTATACCGTCCGCCTTTACGGCATGCGGGATTTCATTTTCCCATTGGACACGGTGCGGATAGAGGACAAGCTTATCGGCGTCGCGCGTGTCGTCGAAAACAGCCATTCCCTTTTCCCCGGCCACGACAAGCTTCTGCTCCTTGAAAGGATTGATCCAGCTGACATAGATATGCCCTTTGACGCCGCTCTTGAATTCGAGCGTCGTCAGAGTCACGTCGGCCCTCTTTTCGTCGAGGTAGGCAGCGCCGAATGCAGTCACGCTTTCAGGAAGCTCGTCCAGCAGATACAGCATGACGCTGATATCGTGCGGCGCAAAGCTCCAGAGTATGTTTTCCTCGACTCTCAGCTTTCCGAAGTTGAGCCGGTTGGAATAAATATAGTTGAGTCTTCCGAGCTTGCCGCCGGCGGCGAGATCCTTCAGCTTCTCCACAGCAGGATGGTATCGTAGAATGTGGCCGACCATCAGTATTTTCTTCCGCGACCCGGCGAGCGAGCGCAGCGCCTCGGCGTCGTCGAGAGTCAGCGCAAGAGGCTTTTCGACAAAGACATCCTTGCCGGCCTCCATCGCCTTCCTAGCAATCTCGAAATGGGTCTTCGCCGGGGTTGCGACCGCAACGGCATCGGAATCGGAGTTCATAATTTCATCGAGGTCGGAAGTGAAATGGACATTCGGAAAGCGGTCTTTCACTCGCCGCAGGATATCTTTGTCCGAATCACAAACAGACGATAGAACGCCGAGTTCACTCAGAACCCTGAGTATGTTATTTCCCCAGTAGCCCGCACCGACAAGAGAGATTTTCATTTTTCGTATAAATTATCCCTTTGTACCATGCAGAGTCAAGCCAAATCGGAAGTCATGCTCCCACGTGTCTCAGCTGAGTGCTGTCTTCACCCTTTTACGCTCCCCAGGGTCAGTCCCGATATTAGCCACTTGCTCAGGATAAGGAACAGCGCAACGGCCGGGATACTGATAATCAGCGAAGCTGCTGCGTACAATCCCCACTGAGTCGACATACTTGATTCAAACTGCTTCAGGCCGAGCGGCAGCGTGAACAGACTAGTGTCCTGGAGGACCTGCGCGGCGACGACGTATTCAGCCCAAGCGGTCATGAACGAAAACAATGCCGTAATCACGAGAGCCGGGGCGGCAAGTGGCAAAACAACCCTTCTGAACGCACCCCACCTCGTTGACCCGTCGATCCTCGCTGCCTCTTCGAGGCTGTACGGAATCGTATCGTAGTACCCTTTCATCTGCCATACACAAAAAGGGAGCGCGGTCGAGGTATAAATCACGATTATTCCCAGGTAGCTGTTAATCAGGTGGAGTTTAAGAAGCATGATGTACATCGGGAGCAAAAGCATAGTCGGCGGGAACATCTGGGTGACGAGGAGGCCGACCATCGCGCTCTTCTTGCCGTAGAAACTGAACCTGCTGAATGCATATCCAGCCGTCGAAGCTAGAATGACTCCCGTGATAGTGACCGTCGCAGAAATCAGCACGGAGTTCCAGAACCAAAGAAGAAATGGTGTCTGTGTGAAGAGGGTTACGTATGCGTGAAGGGACGCGTCGGCAGGAATTATCCTGAGGGAAGTGGAAAGGAGCCTGTCGGCCGGACGCAGAGAGATGCTGAAGACGTTGACTATGGGATAAAGAACCGCTAGCGTAAATCCGATTAGCAGGAAGTAAAGGAGGAGTGAAACGATTTTCGATTTCGGATTTCTGCGCCAGAGGCGCATTCCCCTCCGGCGGAGAATTGCGGATTTCGAATTCATTCTACAACCTCGTTAGCGATTCAATCCAAGAATCCATTTATTCCATCACTCCAATATTCCACCACCTAATACGCCGCCTCCGAGGCACGCGTTCGTTTGAGGAATACCAGGCTGAAAGTCAGGAGCACAAGAAAGATCACCATTGACAGTGCTGCCGCATAGCCGTACCGGTACAGGTTAAACGCTGCCTTATAAACGTATGAAACCAGGATGTGAGTCTGATCGGAGGGTTCGCCCCCATTCGACACGAGCCAGATGATGTTGACATTGTTGAAGGTCCAGATGATTCCGAGAGTGATTGCGGGTATCATTACCGGCTTGAGGAGAGGAGCAGTCACAGTCCAGAATTTCTGCCATGCCGATGCGCCGTCGATCTCCGCGGCTTCGTACAACTCCTGAGGAATGCTCTGCAAACCTCCGAGCGCTATGGTCATCATGAACGGGAATCCGAGCCAGATATTCGTGATTATGCAGGCACTGAATGCCTCCAGCGGTTTCCCCAGCCACTCAACCGGTGCCATGTGGAAGTACTGGCCGATGAAAAGATTAACCGCGCCGTATTCGTAGTTGAACATACTCCGCCAGGTCAACGCCACAATCACCTGCGGTATTGCCCAGGGAAGAATAAGCAGCGTCCGTAAGGCGGCCTTGCCGAAGATCTTCCGGTTGAGGATAAGCGCGAGCAGAACTCCGATAGTAACGTGAAAGGTTATGTTCACGGCGGTCCAGATTATGGTTTTGAAGAAAACGGTGTAGAAAACCTTCCCGCTGAAGACTTCAGCGTACTGCCTGAAACCGATGATGTGCCAGTCCCTGAAATGCCGCAGGCTCATGTTCGAGAAAGAGAGGACGACATTGTAAAGGAACGGATAGATAACCACTCCGAACATCACAATTGCAGCCGGCAGCATAAGGATGTAGGCGAAAGTATTCGGAGTGAGTCTTTCGGAATCAAATGAATGTTTCGTCGCTCGTCTCCTCAATTGTCACGGCTTCTGAATTTCATTTTTGACTTCTGACCTTTGACTTTCATTCGTTCATCTCTTTAATCTTCTCGACTGCACTCTTCTGCATCTCCTTCGCCGCCCCCTCCGGTGATTCTGTACCTCCAAGTAAGGCCTGGTAGCTGGGTCTCATCGCGTCCCAGACCGCCCTGAGCTCGGCAACTATCGGCATCGGCCTCCCGACTTCCATCTGGTATTCGGACTCCTTCACTATCTGGTTCTGTTGGACTGAAGGATCGTCGTAGACTTCGGTCCGGGTCGGTATCGTGTCAAATCGCTTTGTAAACTCGGCCTGAATCTCCGGACTGAGCAGAAACCTGATCAGCTTGACAACCTCGGGAATTTTCCATGACGGGACAGAAGCGTTTATCGAGTAACCCATCGGCGAGACCATCGGCGCAGGCCAGAGACCCGTCTGCGTTATGAACGGAATCCTCGTGACCCCGAAATCGATCCCCGCATTCTCGTAGCTGCCAAAAGACCACGGACCGTTGATAATCATTGCAGCCTTACCCTCTTTGAAGAGAGCATCTGCCGTCTCGTAATCGCACGCCTTCGGGATGATTTTGTATTTATCCCTCAGGTCTTTAACAAACTTCAGCGCATTGACCATGGCAGGGGTATTGAGCGTCGGGTTGTCAAGCGAGTCCATCACCCATCCGCCAAAACCGGTCAGGAACGGGATAAAGAAGTATGGCTCGGTGTAATTCCACACCAGCGCATATCCCCCTCGATCACGCTGAAACTCCTGTCCGTAGCCTATCAATTCATCCATAGTCTTCGGCGGATTGTGAATGAGAGCCTTGTTGTAGATCAGCATGAGATGGTTGCCGATCTTGTCCGCGATGGAGTACAAACGCCCATGACTGTAAACGAGTGCCCTCGGATCGAACTTCGAGAGATACTCATGGTTGAACAGTGTATCGAGCGGCATTATGATTTGCATTGCCTCGAAAGGCCCGACCTGGTCAGACGGGCCCCAGACGATATCAGGACCCGCACCTCCGATAGCGGCAATCTGAAAACCCGATCGAAGCGTCTCGGTTTCTTTATAGAGCGCCGTTACCTTGATCCCAGGATTTCTGTCGGTATACTCCTTCAGAATCTGAATGAACATTTCCTGCTCATCCGGATGCAGCGTGTGCCAGATGACAATCTGCCGGGGATCTTCAAGAGTGCTTCTGGCACATCCCCACATGAAGATGGAAGATAAGAAAAATATGATAAGGGGAGACAGAATAGTCTTCCCTCCATTCCCGACTGCCCTTTTGTTTTTTAAAATGTTACAGCCCTCTGAGCTAAACTCTCTGAAGCAGCCCTGCCTGCTTTAGAACTTGAAAGACAGAGTTGCTCCGTACGAATTATTGATCATTGAAAACTGAACCGCCGGCAGTTCCCTGTTGAACGGGAGGTCCTCGACGATCCTGGTGCTGGCGATCCCGATTATGGATCCTACAAAAACGTCGCTCGGCCAGTGGGCGCTCTCCATGACTCGCGAGATGCCCACGAGGGTAGCAGTCGCATAAGCGGCGTAGGAAACCCACGGCTCGTGATATACATCCGCGATCGTGGCGGCAGCTGCGAAGATAGTTGCCGTGTGCCCGGACGGGAAAGCATCATAGCTCGCGATACTCTTGCTCCCGTTGTCTGTATGCCTGAAATAAGAAAGCGGACCGCTCCACCTTCCGCCTTCCCTTGTCGCCATGCTGGGCCGCTCCCGTCCGAACAGGTTCTTCAATATCTGTGTGGAGATGCCGCTCAACAGGAACGATTCCATGCCAATGTTTGCCGCGCGGAGTGAAGTTTTATCGCCGGTCGCAAAGTGATAAAGATAAAAACCGCCGAAGACCCCGATAGAGAAAGTGCCGAGCCCCATCATGCTCACGACCGGGCTTACCGTAGAAAGCACCGGGCTCCGCATCCTTATGCCGTGTAAATCCTCATAGACCTCATCGTCCGACTTGAACAGGCCGTATGTTATAGCGAGACTCCCCCCGGTAAACTCGCCGGTACTGAAGAAAAATCCGGGCACTCTCTCATCAATTAAATCCTGCCACACTCCGCCCCGAGATACCCCGGTTCTACCGTCGTTAGGAGGCACCTCCCGGTAGACGTAACTGACACCCAACGTGTCGGCTTTTGCGCGAGCCCTTGTCTTCGGAAGCGAATGATTGTGCAAAGGAATAAGTGACCAGAAAAGGAGAAAGAGCGCCATTATTTCAGCCTCAGCATTTTTTCCACCTTCACGAAACTTCCGGCGGAGAGTTTGTAGAAATATACCCCGGAAGCCAGCCCCTGACCGTCGAAAATCACTTCATGGATCCCGGGAGCCTGTTCGGAATTGACCGGCGTCCTCACACACTGCCCCAGAATGTCGAACACATCCATTCTCACGAAGGCACGTTCCGGCAACGCATATCGAATCATGGTCGTCGGGTTGAACGGATTCGGATAGTTCTGGGATAGCGAGTAACCGGCAGGTACATCCTGGGGGGACCTCTTCTCTACTGATGTTATCTGCGGGATAGTCATGTGAATGACGGAGTCGCTCAAAACGTATACAGCGGATCCGTAATACGGCAGGACCGTCGAGAAATTGAGCGAGTCGTTCAAGAAAGTGACGGCGTATGAGGTATCGTTGTAGACATCATTCAAATAATATAGCTTCCCGCTTGCAACATCGCCAGGCAAATAGACGTTCCCTGAATTTCCGTTTCCGACGAGAGTGATATTGGCCGTCACCGAGGCGCTACCGAAGTTGACGAGTATGATACCATTCTGGTCCAGGTATGGCCTGGTGTAACCGTACACCCATGGATTGCCAGTGGACAACCTGAAGAATTTCTGTGTCGAGAAAGCGGGGAATGTGCCGCGTATCCAGGCCAACCGCTGGTAGTGCGGAGTCAGAAGGGCCTTTCCGCCGGCGTTCCAGTCAATGATTCCCCTGCGGCGTTGGTCGAAATCGGTTATGCCTCGACCGAATCCGGCCTCCTGCCCCGAGTAGATCATCGGAATTCCGGGAACGGTAAAAATCACGGTTGCCATCGGCATAGTCCTGCCGTATGAGTCATAAGTGAAGGCGATACGATCTTCATCATGGTTTTCCATCCCGCGCAGGAAGAGCGCGTTTGGGCCCGGCACGAATCCCATCGTGGCTCCGCCGTTCGGTCCATAGTTCGTGACATTGTTATTCAGCGTGGAGATGCTGGACGAGCTGAGGAAACTGAAAGCCTGAATGCCGTTGTGGAATAGATTCCAATCGTATGCAGCGTCGACCCCTCCGTCACGGTCCGCATAACTGACTTCCGTTCCCACGCCGGTCCCCGATGTCTCCCCGAGAAGGAAAATGTTCGGCTTGATATGCTTGAGCAAGCTCCGAGTCGGCGCACCCATCTCGTCTTCACCGCCATTGCCGCTGTTCGCCCGATCGTGCGGACCCCAGTATACATCGAAACGGAAACCATCGATGTCCATGTTCTCCACCCACCATTTATAGACTCCGTCCATGTATGCCCGTGCGTCGACATCCGACCAGTTGTAATTCAAAATCTGATCGCCGAAGGGCGCATAGTAAACAAACTTGTCGCCGGTGATCGCCTCCGGAAGATCAGGATGATAATTCGAATTTGAAATCAACTCATGCTGGTAGAAACCCCAATAGAAGGAATTCCTGCCGTACAGACGGGCGTCCTGCACAAAAGGGTGATTGAAGCTGGTATGGTTCGGCGTAACGTCAAGGACCACCTTCATCCCCAGTTCGTGAGCGCGTTGTACAAAATTCATGAAATCGGCGTTGGTACCATACTGCGGCGCAACTTCATAAAAATCCACGATATTATACCCCGGCCCGGGGCCGTTGTCGATCGGCTGGTTGTTCTTCATCACCGGCATCACCCAGACAATATTGAAACCCATTTGCGCTATGTAGTTGAGCTTCTGCGTCGCCGCATTGATCGTCCGCTCCGGCGTGAATGAGTTGAAGAAGATTTCGTATATGCGGCCCATTTTCGCCCACCCGGGATTGGAAGCGTAAGTCGGGAAACTAACGCTGTCGTTCGTGTACACGGTGAAATAAGATCTCGTCGTATCCTTGTTTCCGTCCGGATCGGACGCGATCAGGGAGAAAATGTATTCGCCCGGAACCAACGGCCTCTGGATAATCACCGAGGATGACGTTGCGCTTTCGACTCCGCTGACCTTGGTTGGATTATCTGGATCGACTCCCCAAAGAAAATTCAAGTGCGCGGCTTGAGCCGAATCCGGATCCGTGCTTTTCTCGGCAGAAAGCGTGATCGAGTTTCCGGACGACGAGAAACTTATGTCTGCGTAAGGGGAGTGATCCACGAAATAAGTCATCGTGAACGGCGCGGAGATTATCGTAGTTCCGGCACTATCCGTTGCAACTGCAACGAAGCTATTCGCTCCTTCAACGAAGGAGACCGAGTCTTCGAAACTACCGTTCAACACCTGCACCGAGGCGGTATCGATGCTGTTCCTGACAATCCTGACGCTGTGAACCGAGGTGTCTTCGACGGCGCCGTTGAGCAGCAGGGACGGCTTTCTCGTTATATATCCTCCGCGGTTCAGAATCTGCATAGCTCCTGCCTGGACGACAAAAGAGGCAGAGTCCGAAACGATACTTCCGGCAAGGTTTTTAACGGAGAATTTCAGCCGATGCGAACCGTTCTGGAGTGGATCAGGCCATCGGAAAGCGAATATCTTGCTCGAATCGTTGTAGGCCGATCCTGACACGTGCATTATTGTTGTATCTATCGTAAGAGAGAATGACGACGTGTCCACCCCGCTTGCAAGGGAGGGGAAAACGTATGAAGCCAGGAGCGGATGTTGAGTCCTCACGAGGCCCGATGTGGAATTAGGCAGGAGATGGAAAACGGTCGGGCTCCCGGTAGGCAGGATAGAATTGTTATGGTCCGCCGCGTTTTGATAGGGATTCAGCGGATCAGGCAGCCATCCGGTAGATAATCCATTCTCGTTGAACTTGTACTGGTAAGCTCCTGGAACGCCGCCGCCCAGATGGCCTCCTGCCCGCAGGCGGACGGTCTTGGACCAGACACCCGTGACAGTATCCTTGACCATCGCGGATGAGCTCCCCGGCGAAATCACGCCGCCCGAATTCGACGCCCAATTATTGAATTCCCCCGGCAGGTACACCACCGATGGGTTACCCTGCGGCCTATAATAGAATGTGACATCCACACTATCAGGAACCTGAGCAAATAAAACAGTAGAAGTCAGGAAAACCGCCGCCAGCAATTGGGCAATTTGTTTCATCCGGGAATTACTCCTTGTTGTTTCATCATTCATTTTCAGTTTCAAAGCACATCCGAACGGGCTATCCTAGAACAACGAATAAATGAATGGGGCCAGTGCGGAGCCCTGTGTAATGATGATGAGCGCACTGAGCAGCAGGAGTAAAACGAGAATCGGTGCAAGCCACCATTTCTTTCTGGTTCGCATAAACTCCCACAATTCAGAGATAATCGATAGTCTTCCCATAGATCTCCAGCTTCACACTCCTCATTTCCATAAGAATATTTTTTGCTACTCTTGCAAGGAATCAGAACTGTCTCTCATAGTCGCGCGGGTCGAATTTGTTCTTCTCTCTCTTCTGCCAGTATGAATTCCGTGTCCTGTCAAATCTTCTATCCAGGAAATCCTTACGGAACATTCTGGCGATGAGTCCGGTAGGGGTTAACACAAGATAGAACAGGATCACGAGAATAAACCGCGTCATTACCCACCCGAGGAGAATCGCGAGAATCATCCATCCCTTGTTCAACGGTTTAAGCACGACCGGCGCCACAATTGACAGAAAGATAAGGAGAATTCCCGTCGCTGCCCAATACGCACCCGAACTCCGACCTCTCAGAAACAGATACAAACCGATGGCCAGGAGAACCGGGCCGACCGTCAGGCCAAATTTCCTTAGATCCTTCTTCGATTCCTTAATTTGTCTAATTTCTTCCAACAGCATCATGGTGTGTCTCAAGATCAATCGAGTCTGAATTCTTTTTCCCAGCCCGTGTCTCCTTCCAATGGTTTCTGTTCTTCCTTGTTCAGAAGGAAGCTGCCAATTATCAGGTGATCAGTATTCGTCCGCATGAAACATTTGTAGGCATCTTCGGGAGTACAGACAATGGGTTCGCCTCTGAGGTTAAACGATGTGTTCACCACAACGGCACAGCCATGATCCCTGTGGAAAGTCGATATCAGGTCGTAGAACATCGGATTGGTCTCTTTGTGAACGGTCTGTATCCTCGCAGAATAGTCTACATGCGTCACGGCAGGAATATCCGACCGCACAACGTTCAACTTGTCGATTCCGAACAAATTCTGCTCCTCATCGGTCATTTCTTTTCGGCGTTCCTCCCTGACGCCTGCAACCAGGAGCATGTAAGGGCTCTCAACATTCAGGTCGAAATATTCGGAGGCTTTTTCTGCGAGCACGGCGGGTGCAAAAGGACGGAAACTTTCACGAAATTTCACCTTGAGGTTGATTTGCGCCTGCATCTTCGGAGACCTCGCATCGCCCAGTATCGACCTTGCACCGAGCGCCCGCGGCCCGAATTCCATTCGTCCCTGAAACCAGCCGATTACTTTCTCCTCCGCTATCAAGTCCGCAGCGACCTTCGCGACCTCTTCCGACTGAATCTGGTGGTACGTAATTCCTTCGCGGTCCAGATAACTTTGAATTTCAGACTGCGTGAACTCGGGTCCAAGGTACGACCCTTTCTGGGCGTCATGGCCGTCGACAGTCCTCTTCTTATCATAGTACTGATACCAGCCTGTCAGGGCAGCGCCGATGGCTCCGCCGGCATCCCCTGCCGCGGGTTGAATCCAAATGTTCTCGAACGGTCCCTCTCTCAAGAGCCTCCCGTTCGCGACGCAATTCAGGGCAACCCCGCCGGCCATCGCAAGGTTCTTCATACGTGTCTCTCTGTAGACGTGCCTCCCGATTTTCAGGACGACTTCCTCGGTCACTTCCTGAAGTGACCGGGCAAGGTCCATTTCTCTTTGTGTCAGTTTCGATTCCGGTTTTCGCGGCTCTCCGCCGAAAAGCTTGTTGAACCTGCTGTTGGTCATCGTAAGACCGGCGCAGTAGTTGAAGTACTTCATGTTCAACTTGAATGAGCCGTCATCTTTCACGTCGATCAGTTCGCTCAGTATCAGATCTTTGTACCTGGGTTCACCGTAAGGGGCAAGTCCCATTACCTTGTATTCACCGGAATTGACTTTGAAACCGGTATAGTAGGTAAACGCGGAGTAGAGAAGTCCGAGCGAATGGGGAAACGTGATATCTTCGAGTAGCTCGACCCGATTATCCTTCCCGATCCCGTAGCTCGTTGTGGTCCATTCTCCCACACCATCCATTGTTATGATCGCGGCTTCCTGAAATGGGGAGGGAAAGAAGGCGGAAGCGGCGTGAGACTCGTGATGCTCCGGAAAAATGATCTTGCCTGCGTAATTCAATCTGTGCTGAATGTAATCTCTCATCGAGAGCTTCTCTCTCATCCACAGCGGCATCGCCTTAATGAACGATCTGATGCCTGCGGGTGCGAACGACAAGTAAGTCTCCAGAAGCCTCTCGAATTTCAGGAATGACTTGTCGTAGAATGCGACAAGCTCCACACCGGAGAGGTCGATGCCGGCATGCTTCAGGCAAAAGTCTATTGCACCTACCGGGAAGTTGCTGTCATGCTTCTTCCGGGAGAATCTTTCTTCCTGTGCCGCCGAGACTATCTCTCCGTCCCGCACGAGGCAGGCGGCACTATCATGATAGAACGCCGAGATGCCTAGTATATACACTCTCTTCGGTTCAACCTTTCAGCCTTGTCTTCATTTCACCGCTTCCTGCAGCTGCCGCCGCAGGGCAATCGCTTCAGGATAATCTGACCGGATTGCCAGCGCTCTGTTGACCATCTGAAAAGCCTTCGCGTAATTTTCCTTGTGTACGTAAACACCCGACAAGTTATACCACACCTGCGCGTCGCTGCTGAAGCCGGACGCCCGCGCCGCCAGCGTGAAGCCGAGGCCATCGAGCAGCGAGCCTTGCAGCGTGGAGGCGGGATAATAGCG